>JAGAAW010000036.1 GCA_017615055.1 Fibrobacter sp. | reverse complement strand
TGCACCATCGGCGCACCGATAAACTGCAAGGTGTGTGCGCCGAGTGCGAGCGTATCGCCTTCCTTCACGGCCTGCGTCTTAGTCGATGCAGGCAGCGTCATGAACTGCGGCAAGAGAGCGAATGCCTTCGCGGATGCAACGAGCGTCGTCTCCGGGTACTTCGCCACGAAATCAGCAATGCCGCCGGCATGGTCCGGTTCCAGATGGTGAATCACCAGGTAATCCGGCTTGCGGCCAACGAGAGCGGCTTCCAAGTTGGCAAGCCATTCGCCCACCTTGTGCGCATCGACCGTATCGGTCACGGCAATCTTCTCGTCAACAATTACATACGAATTGTAGGCCATGCCCGCAGGCACCACATACTGACCTTCGAACAGATCGATGTCCTTGTCGTCGACACCGATGTACTTGATATTCGCGCTAAAATTCTTCATAGTTTTTCCTTTTTGTGGAAAGTTAAAAAATTAGTCCTTCACGCAACGGACGGAGAAACCGAGGTCCTCAAAGTTGCTGTACAGGGTTGCATCGTCATAGTCTCTGCCCAGATACATATTCCTTTTACTCTCTGTTGAACCCCAAAAATTCGTACCGCTTCCCAGTTCTTCGAACTTAATATTCGTCAACTTGACCATCGCGCCAGCAGACAACGCAGCAAAACCGAAAGCATCGATTCCATTGCCACTTGTCCCATCGCCTTTCTTTCCCCAACCGCTAGCAGACTTCAATTTCAAGCCTGCAGAATCACTGCCGCCAACAGCCTCTATCAAGACCTGGAATTCAGCCAAGTTGGGCAAGTGCCAACCCTCGGGGCACACACCACGTACCGTATCGGTCGAAGGACAATCCGAATGCCAACCGCAACCTTTGCCGTCTTCACTGAACAAACCTACGCTATCCATCGCCGCACTCCACATGTACAGGCGACCATACTCGTCGCATTTGGCTGGATCATGGTCGTAGCAGAAACTGCTAGAATCCATACTTGTTGTAGGCTGGAGATAAGCGTAGTTCAGGTTCTCCGCCATCCACCACTGTTCACCTATCTTCACAGTCTTGTAGGTCTGTCCATCACGTTCATCCGTCAAGGTCCCATATTCGCAATTGTCTTCCGTTTCGGTTTTGCAAGGAGTAGCCAATGGGACAGAACTCGACGAGGAGTCTTCATCGATAAAAATTTCAACGGAACTACTGCTGGATTCAGCCAACAAACTACTAGACGATTCTGCCGATGGACTCGAAACAGAACTGCTGGACCTCGCACTCGAAGAGGATTGCAAATCCGTGCTAGAAAAAGATGATTGTTCCACCGAACTGCTGCTAGACTTTTTGTCAATGCCGGAACTAAACGAAGAACTGGATCCTTCGCTACTGCTCAGGATAACGCTCGAAGAAGAGGATTCCTCCTCGACGCTGGAAGACGAATCATCCGAAGAAACAACGGAAACGCTGTCGTCGTCACCGCAAGCGGCCAGACACAGGAATGCAACCAGGGCAAAAATTCTCCATCTCATAGTGGTTCTCCCATTTTATACACAATGTAATAAAAAGCGCCCGCTGTTACGCGGGCGCTGGTGTTTTGGAGGAGAACTATTTTAGCGGATTTCCACCGCGCGGGTCTCGGCGCCGACCCGCACAATGTAGCGGCCCGCACCGGGCATCACCACCACGAAATTCTCGCCTACCGCCTTGCGGCAGAGTAGGCGCCCCTGCATGTCGAATACTGCGACCGGAGCGGTTTCCACACCCACAATACTCAGTTCGCGGCCCGACACGGAGAGGTACCAGCGAGATGTCTCAGCGAAGCGTAATCCCATACCGTCCTCGCTGCTGCTGGAGTTATTTGCAATTTCTTCACTGCTGCTCGACTGCGGCGCAACGCTGCTGCTGGACTCCGCGGAGGATGACGAAGAAGAAGAAGCGACGCTACTGCTAGACGCCACAACACCGGAGCCCGCCACGACGGTAATGGTCCCGGACTTCGTCGCATTCGTAGAAGCGCCCGTCGTCGTAATCGTGTACTTGTACGCCCCGGGTGCCGCCGTCGTAGAAACCGTTCCCGAGATATAGAAGTCAGAGCCCTTGAGCGTGCCCGAGACGCCTTCCGGCAAGCCCGTCACCGTAGCGCCGGTCGCACCAGAAATCGTGTAGTAGAATTCCACAATCGTTTCCCCCTGTGCCACCTCTTGCGTAGAACTTCCCGTGCCATGCTTGGTGAGGCTCGCCTCGCCCGCAATGACGCTGCTGCTGGACTTGGCGCTGCTCGAGCTCTGCGCCACGCTACTGCTAGACTTCACAGAAGACGACGAAGCAACAACGCTACTGGAACTAGCCGGTGTCACCACGGAACTGCTACCCGGATCAGGCAAGGTCGCACCTGCATACAACTTAATGGAATCGCGCAGGGCATAGGCCTTCGCCTGCGTGCTAACGTCGGTAAGGCTCATGGAATAGCTCGGCTTGAACGCCGTGCCCGTCCCCGACTGCGGCTTCTTCACGTTTTCTTCGTAATTTTCGATCATCTGCGCCGCCGTGATGGCACCATCGCTCGTGTAGAGATCAAGCGCCTTCTGCACGCCGATGAACACGTTCCTTTCGATGCGGATATCCGCCTCGATGGCCGCACGCACGCAGTAGCTCGCATCCTTGCTGTCGAAGAGGTTGTTCGCCACATGCACCTTGCCAAAGCGCACGCGCGGCATGCGTTCCACCACGCCATCGGCCCACCACGTATGGTGAATCGTCACGTTCAGATGCCCGCGGTCGCTCGTCTTTGTCTTGCTGTTGCCAATCAGGTTGCTGAACTGGTGGCCCGTCGATGCGGAAGTGTAGCTGAACTTGGTCCAAGAAATCGTCACGTAGTCCGAGGCGTTGGTAATGTCCAAGTTGCCGTCGTGACCATCATACACGTCCACGTGGTCAATCCACACGTTCTTTGACTCGTGATTCACCTGCAGGCAATCCTCGTCATCGTCGTCATGCGCGCCGACGCCCTTGAATTTCAGGTTGCGGATGATGACGTTCTTCGAGCCGCTCAGCTTCATGGCGCTACCCGTGCTGGGCTGCGCGATAATGGCGCCCTGGTAGCCGTAAATCGTCACGTTGCTCCCGACTTCCACGGGTCCCATGTAGGTCCCCGGCTTCACGTAGATAATCTTGTTGCCCGCCTTGGCGTAGCTCTTGAGGTCGGTCGCGTTATCGACCGTCACCTCGGAGTAGCCCTTGCCGCCCGTAGTGCCGCCGTTCTGCGTCGCGAACCCTGCCATCGGGAAATCCGGCGAAGTGACCGCGAACGCGGAAGTTGCAAGAGTCGCCCCGAGCACCACACCCGCGACGAGAAGCCTAGACCATTTTGACTGTGTTTTTTCCATAACATCCATCCCTTTTTTTCGAGAACGCGTCAATATGTTCTCAAATTCTTTCTCAAAATTTATATTCTAAACAGTCTAAAGTCAATATGGATTTTTGCAAATTATGTAAATTTTTAGGTAAATAACGGTCTAAAACCGCACAAAAATGTTCTCAAATTTTACAGAATTTTTGAGAACATCGTCGAAAATCGCCCCCAAAACGCAAAAATTCAACCCATTTCGCCACATCAGAAGACTTGGTCGCCCCTATCGCCATTTTATGGCACTAGAAGATTTCTACATTCAAGCCATGGCCGAAAAGACTTTATTACTGCTCGATTCCTACGCGCTTGCGTTCCGCATGTTCTACGCGTATTCGCAGAACCCGCTCAAGAACAGCCAGGGCGAAGACGTCTCGATGATGCACGGTTACTGGGGTGCGGTGCTCCGCATATTGGCAAAGCACAACCCGACACACTTTGCTATTGCACGCGATGTCGCACATACGAAGACTTTCAGGCACGAACTTTATCCCGACTACAAGGCGAATCGCGGGCCCATGCCCGAAGAGATGGCGGCGCAGATGCCGCTGCTGGGAGAAAGCCTTGAAGCGAGCGGAATCCCGCTGCTCTCGGAACCGGGTTACGAAGCGGACGACGTGATGGCGAGTACCGCGACGGCGGCTGTCGAAGCGGGCTTCGACCACGTTGTGATTCTCAGTAAAGACAAGGACATGTCGCAAATCGTGAGCGACAAGATCCACCTTTTCCACTTGACGAAAGGCGCGGACGGCATAGACTTCGGACCCGAACAGGTGCTTGAAAAATACGGGCTCCCGCCGGAAAAAATTCGCGACTACCTCGCGCTCATGGGAGACGCGAGCGACAACGTGCCGGGCGTGCCCAAGGTAGGCCCGAAAACGGCCATCCAGTTGCTGAACGACTACGGCGACATGGACAACCTGTACGCGAACCTCGACAAGATTACCAAGAAGGGATTGCACGACAACCTGGAAAGCAACCGCGAGAAGGCTTTCCTGAGCCGCGAACTCGTGACGCTCCAGACCAAGCGGGCGTTCAACGGAAACCTGGATGCCCTCGAATACAACGGCCTGCACGTGGATACCCTCGCGCAGATGTTCAAGGACCACGAAATCAATAGCCTGTTGCGATTGCTGGAGAAGGTCCCGAGCAAGACGGGATTCGTGCGGGAAGGCGACAGTGCGGAAGGTGCGGGCTCTGCTAGCGGGGACGCCACAATCCAGGCAGCAAGCTTCCCGGTCGATGTACCGCCCACGTATGTCTGCGTTGATACCGATGAAATTTTCGAGCAGATGAAGGCAGAATTTACGGCTGCAAGCACCGTAGGCATCGACACCGAAACAGACGGGCTCGACCCGATGCAATGCAACATCGTGGGGCTTTGCCTTTCGGCTGACCCGGCGAAAGGTTACTACGTCCCGCTTGCGCATACCGATGAAATCGGATTCCCGCTCCCTGCAAGCAAGGGCGGCAACTTCGACTTCAACAAGGCGAAGGATTGGTTCTGCGCATTTTTTGCTGACGCCACACCCGCCGCAGGCGCCGACACGTCGCGAGCCTTCGTGTTCCACAACGCAAAATTCGACCTGCACGTTCTCGCCCGCGCATTCAAGATTCCGCAGGCAGTAATCGACAAGGCGAATATCATCGACACGCTCATTGCCGCATGGATGCTTTCGCCGGGGCAATCGGGCCTCGGGCTCGACAATCAGGTAATGCAGCGCCTGCAGCACGAGATGATCCCGATAGAAAACCTCATCGGGCGCGGCAAGAACCAGATAACATTCAACCGCGTTCCTGTCAAGGACGCCACCGAATACGGCGCCGAAGATGCGGTCTATACCTTACGCCTGTGGGAACCGCTCCGCAAGGAACTCGCGAAACTCGATTACGAGAAGTATTTCTTCGAGCAGGAAATGCCGCTGTTGAAGGTGCTTTACCAGATGGAATCTGTGGGCGTCGCGATTGACGTTCCGGCCCTCAAAGCGCTCGAGCAGGAACTTGCACGCCGCATAGAAAATCTCGAGAAAGAAATCTGCGACATGGCGGGAGTCGAATTCAACATCGGCTCTCCCAAGCAACTCGGCGACGTGCTTTTCGATACGCTCGGGCTCCCGCAAATCAAGAAGCGCAGTACCGACGCGGTCGTGCTCGAGGAACTCAGTTTCAGCGCGCCGCACCCGATCGTGTTTTCCGTCATCGAGTACCGCGAACTCAAGAAGATGCAAAGCACCTACATCACGGTGCTCCCCACGCTGGTGAACCCGGATACGCGCCGCATCCACACGAGCTTTATCCAGTGGGGCACTGCCACAGGGCGCCTCTCGAGCCGCGATCCGAACCTGCAGAACATTCCGGTACGTAGCGATTTGGGCAAGAAGATTCGCGCCTCGTTCGTGCCGCAGAGCAAGGACAACGTGATTCTCGCGGTGGACTACTCGCAGATTGAACTCAGAATGCTTGCGCACCTGAGTGGCGATGCCGCGCTTATCGAAAGTTACAAGGAAGGCATCGATATTCACGCCCGCACCGCTGCCGCGATTTACGGGGTGGATCTCGACGCCGTAACAAGCGACATGAGGCGCGATGCAAAGGTGGTGAATTTCGGCGTACTTTACGGGATGACGGCCTTCCGCCTCGCCCGTGACCTGAAAATCCCGATGTCGCAAGCTAGGGACTTCATCACCGGGTATTTTGACATGTACCAGGGCGTCCAGCAGTTTATCGAAGATACCAAGGCGGCCGCCCACCGCGACGGCTACGTAGAAACGCTCTCGGGCCGCCGCCGCTACATAGCGGGCATCGACAGCAGCGACCGCATGGAATCACAGATGGCAGAACGCATGGCCGTGAATACTCCTGTGCAGGGTTCCGCCGCCGACCTCATCAAGATTGCAATGATTCGCATTCAGAAGCGCATCAACGAAGAAAAGCTCCCGCTGAAGATGATGCTGCAGGTGCACGACGAACTCGTGTTCGAATGCCCCCGCGACCAGGTGGAAGCGATGGCCCAGATGGTGAAATCCGAGATGGAAGGCGCCATGGAGTTGAAGGTGCCGCTGGTGGCCAGCGTCGGCTTCGGCGAAAACTGGCTCGTAGCGCACTAAGAGACCGTTCGGCTCACATAAGCCCGCAGGCAGTTTAAGTTATTCTGGATCCTTCACGCAGCGGACGTAGTAGCCCACTTCGACATCGTCCTTATACGAGTAACCGACGTAGTCGTCATAACTAGCGTAGAAACCCATCATACGAGTGTCGCAATCGTAATCGTACCAGAACCACGATTCCTGGCCTTCGCCTTCATACGTTCCGTCGCCGTTTTTATGACCGCCTGGCAGAATGTTAAAGCCCGAGCGGTTGTCCCCATTTGCACTCGCACCATCGGGATCCGTCCAGCCCGTAGAAGAACGCAATTCCTTACTCCTGTCCAAGCCCATATTATAATAGAAGAGGATTAGGGAATCGATATCGGCCTGCACCGGCAGGCGCCACCCATCGGGGCAAACGGCCCGGGCTGCAGCACAGCCATAAAGTGTTCCATACGCCTCGCATTTTTCCTCGTCATCATTGTAGCACGAGGTACGCCCCCTCAAGACGGTAAGTTTGCTAGCATCCGCAAAATTCAGGTTTTCTGCCATCCACGTCAGATTCCAGATATCGACAGTCCTGTATTCCTTGTCATTGCGATCGTCAACCATAGTGCCACTCACGCTAACATCCGGGTCTATGATCCAGCCATCTTGACCGCACACAAAATGCGAAAGGTTCTTCTTAAGTTTTTCACCGCGATTGTAGCTCGTGCAGCCACGCCCCAAAAAACGTTCCGGCCTGTTGGAACGCCTGAATTCGCCGTCATCGCAAGCATATATGCGGGAATCCTGATTGTACATGTTATGGAGCGTACCATTGCCATACAGCCCCGTAGCACAGCACTCGGCGATCTCGTCGTGAGTATCGTTATAGATTGCCGGCATGGCAACCCATTCCTGAAGAATATTGCCGCTAGCATTCGCCGTACACTGGTAATACTTGCCATCATACTTTATGCTGGATATTTCGCCCACATTCAGGCACGCAGTCCCGCCACGCGCTACCAGGATGCTGTCCAGTTCCGTACCCTGGCGCCACTTGCCATCCTGGAATACATAAGTGTGTTCCCAATAGCAATCCGCAACCTTAACTGCGCCTTCCTCGTAGTCAAGCCCCCACTTCTTTGTATCAATTTCCAAATGTGTAGGCTTTCTCCAGGCAAAACTGTCGCAAATGTATTGCGCACCATTAGACGTTTTCAAAATCGAATCCTGATACGCCGCGGTACAGCCACCAATACCCAACTTGCAGTTAGAACTATCACGTTCGTGCCAGGCGGAGTTCTCGTAGACCATGCATTTACGTGGACTTGAATCATCCCACCTAACCTGACGTTCATACCCGACAGTCCACTTGAACTCATTGTATTCGTCAATGCTCATTGTAACCCAGCCGCTATCGGCACAGACCAGGTAAGATATGTAATTGCAATTGATTGTCTCGTACCGGGTCTGATCCGTGCACGCAAAACTCGGGTTATAATTATTGACACAGCGAACCGGGAAACGTGAAGTCGAATCATGCAATCTCGACATTCCTGTTCCCGTACTTGAAAAAAAGATGTCATACGGGTATCTACCCTGGGAATCCTTGTCATACGAACTTGTCCAATAACTCACGCCCAGCAGCCCAGCAGGCCTTGCCGCAAAACCGAACTTATCCAGTTCATCTTGCGAAGTGCTACCGATATACTTGAACATGTAATCCCACTCTTCTTTGCTCGGGAGGTGCCAGCCATCCGGGCACGCACTGCGCGCATCGTTCCACGTATAGGTACCTTTGCCCCCATAATTCAGGTTTTCCGCCATCCATTTCTGGGATCCAATATACACGTAGCGGTAGATTCGGCCATCACGGCTGTCAATCATCTTATAGTACTTTGCATTTTCATCACCGTCAAAAAGTTTCCATTCCTTCCCGTAACAGAAGTACACATTGTTCGTATCGACAACGCCATGTTCGATCTTGCCAAAGTACTGACAAGCCAGACCCCTCGTATCCTTCTCAAAGTCGCTCAGCCCAGACAAATCCGTTGTATCCGTGACACCGCTTGTATCGGCAACACTAGCTGTATCCTTGACCTGCGTGGTATCCTTAACACTTGTAGTGTCCTTTACCTGTGTCGTATCTGCAACACCTGTAGTATCCTTGACACCCGTAGTATCTGCAACGTCTACGGTATCCTTCTCGTTTTCGGGCAACTTCTCGGGAATCCACTTTTCGTTTCTACACATAAAAGAAACGCCATTCATTACACTATACGAATTCTGGTTCAGCCACGCGGACCCTTCCTGTTTTGAATCGCAGGCATCGAACCCGTAAACCTTCCACCAGAAATAATCGATATAGAGTGCAGCACTCTTGCGGAACGAGTCAAACTTGCCTGTACGGCTCTGTTCTTCGGCCCAGTCAGCCATAAGCGCAGCGGTTTTCGCATCTCTCCAGATGCCATCACTTGAAAGATCGTCAGCAAAATCCGCTATGCGCTGTGCAAGTTTTGATTCATCCTTGCCAGCATCTTCGCTCTTCGTCGAAAGCCCAAAGGGCAAGTTCTCTGCGCCTTCCTTGTCCAGGCCACCCAGCATAAGCACGCTTATCGCAAACAAGGCCGCATTTCCGTCACCATCGCTATAAATATTCAAGTCTTCCGCCAGCTCAAAGTTTCCATCGATAGCAAAAGCGGCAAACACCTCGCGTTCCGCCTGTTTTTTCGCTTCTGCGACGGTCAAGCCCTCTTCCTTTACAAGGTAGAGCACGCGCATGTATTCTAGGTGAGTCAGCAAGTTCACGTTCGCCGACTTGCGAGCGGTAAGGTCCACCAAAGCATACAAAGTCACCGGGGACTTAGTCTTTTCCTCCGTAAGTTCATCGCGGAACTTGCCCTCGGCGGTCAACAAGGCAAACGGGGATTCATACTCCACGAATTCCATCAAGTAGGTGCCCTCGTCGTTCAGCACCTCCCCCTCGGTAGCATTCCCCACCGGCAGCAGCGTAACCGCATCCAGTTCCTGTATGGAAATTTTCGAGCCTTTCGAGAACGGGCCCTTCTGTACAAAGCCCGAAAGCGTAGTCTTCTGCGAATACGGATTGTCGAGACCTTCACCAGTACCGCCGCTATCGCACGCAGCAAGCAGCGCAAACAAAGTTGCAATTACAAGCGATGCAAAAAGTGTCCGGTACCAAAGATTCATCCTAACCCGCCTTTTTCAAATAACACACCCTTTGGGAAATATAAAAACTTGTCACGCAACAGAAAATTTACACTTTGTTGTAAATCGTTCAATAGTATTTGGGCAGGGCAGTCAATTTTTCGCGCACTCCTGCCATTTTCAATATACATTTGAGGCGTGTAGTGGTATTAGGGATACTTTCAGAGGAATCCAAATGAAGAAAATCTTCGCAAAAACAGCCGTTTTCGCCATTGCGGGCGCAATTTCTGCATCCGCGGCGCTCCCCACCGCAAAGCAGGTCCAGGCCAACATGGGCATGGGTTTCAACATCGGCAACTCCATGGAGGTGCCGAACAACCCGACGGGCTGGGGCAACCCATTCCCGACTCAGGCACTGCTCGATTCCGTAAAGGCGGCAGGCTTCAATACGGTGCGTATCCCTTGCGCTTGGGACAGTCACACGAGTGGCGGCAAGGTCACCGAAACATGGCTCGATTCCGTGAAGACCGTCGTCGACTACGCGATGCGTGCAGGTCTCTACACGATCTTGAACATTCACCACGAGGGTGAAGGCGGCTGGTTCCAGAGCAACATCGGCACGAGCGTCAACTCGACTGTTGACAACAAGATGAAGACGTACTGGACGCAGATTGCGAACAAGTTCAAGAACTACAACGAACGACTGATTTTTGCGGGCGCGAACGAGCCCGGCCCGAATGTGGACCCCTGGACGGCCCAGCATGTAAGCACGCTGATGCACTACTACCAGACGTTTATCGACGCAGTGCGCGCCACCGGCGGGAACAACGCCACCCGCACGCTCATTATCCAGGGCCTCAACACCGACATCGACAAGTCTGTCGCGAACGCGCCCGTAAGCACGTTCCCTAAGGACAAGGTAACAGGCTATCTGATGTTCGAGGTGCACTACTACGACCCGTACCAGTACACGCTCATGACGAGCGAACAGAACTGGGGTGCGAGCGAGCCTATTTTGCCGCAGTACTACTACGGCGATTACCAGAAGTCGAGCGAGCCCAAGCGCAATGCGGGCTACAATGCCTGGGCAGGTTCCGTAGATTCGAAACTCGCTGGCATCGGCCACCCGCAGGAACAGTTCGCCAAGATGAAGACGAACTACGTGGACAAGGGCTACCCGGTAATCGTCGGCGAGTTCGGCGCGAATGTCCGTTCCCCGGAACTGAGCGGCAGTGACCTGAACCTTCACAAGCAGGGGCGCGTGCAGTGGCACAAGGACGTGGTTTCTGCAGCAAAGCAGTACGGGCTCACCCCGATCCTCTGGGACATGGGCAACGAGAGCAACTCCGGCTACGACAACATGGCCTACATCCGCAGGCAATCCTCCCCGGTGGGCAAGGTCCTCGAAGTGGATGTCATCAACGCGATGCGAAGCGTGTATAACCTCGGCAACTACAACAACACGGGCGTGACCCACGTGGAAGACTTCATTGGCGGGGGAAGCGAGAATCCAACTACGAGTAGTAGCGCCGCGCCGGCCTCAAGCAGTAATATTGCGCCGGCATCAAGTTCCGCAATCGCGCCGGCATCGAGCAGCAATATTGCACCGACCTCAAGTTCCTTTACAGACCCTTGCGACGCCATGATTCCGGAATGCGGCTGGACTGGCATCCTGCCCGCAGTTGCAGGCACGCAAGTCAAGTTCTACCGTGAAGGCAATACGCTCCGTTCCAATGCAACCATCCGCCTGTTCGACCTGAACGGCAACATGGTGCGGGTGGCCGGCGCGGGAATCGCAAGCGGCCATAGCGAAATGGACCTGCGCGGCCTCCGTCAGGGCATGTATGTTGCACGCAGCGGTGCGCAGACCCTCCGCGTGCAAGTGAAATAACGCGAACTGATGCGCCAATAGCGTGCGAACAGATGCGCGGCCCCAAAAGCCGCTTTACAAGCTTTAAAATAACACCCTTTACATACCACCATATAGCAAAACAACCCCACGGTATGTAAAGGGTTGTTTCTTTTTTTCCGGTTTACATACTTTTTCGGCTTTTTCAGGCATTTAGTATGTAAAATTCAAGAAAAAATGGTTTAAAAAGCAACTTTTTCAGGCAAAAATCAGCAAAAACACGCCTAGAAGTCGATTTTTCACACGATTTTCGGCCATTTTTACATACTAAAAGCGTGTTTTCATGCATTTGGTATGTAAAGATGCCTAAAAACAGCAGTAAAACCGGCAAAAACAACCCGAAATCGGCCCTGTTGTACCCCGTTGAGTGTTCTACACCGCAAATATAGGGCACAAGCACATTTTTCTTTAAATATGGGGCGGCAGAATCTAATTTCATAAAAAACAGACAGCCGGGCGTATGCCCGCACATACCTTCAAGGAGTCAATATGTTTGGTATCGGAAAGTTTGGTCTCGTGTTCGGCGCGCTCTCGCTCGCAAGCACGGCTGCGTTCGCCCTCCCCAAGGCAAGCGACCTGGTCACACCCATGGGCATGGGCTACAACATCGGCAACACCATGGAAGTGCCGGAAAACCCCACCAACTGGGGCAACCCGCTCCCGACCGCAGCCTACATCAAGGCAATCAAGGCAGCCGGTTTCAACACCGTGCGCATTCCTTGCGCCTGGTACTCCCATTCCGATGCCCTCGCCAAGGATATCGCCGCTAACGGCGGCACCGCAGACAACTCCACCTACAAGCACGTAGGCAAGGACGCCTCGTTTACCACCCCGACCATTGACGGCGCTTGGCTCGCCCAGGTCAAGGAAGTGGTCGACATGATTATCGGCGAAGGCATGTACGTGGTGCTGAACTCCCACTGGGACGAAGGCTGGCTCGAAGACCGCGTCTTTGACGGCACCGCCAACCCGCGTAGCGGATCTGGCGACATTACCAACAGTTCTGCCACCACCAAGGCACGCCAGGCCGCCTTCTGGACCCAGATCGCAACCTACTTCAAGGACTACGACGAGCACCTCCTCTTTGCAGGCGCCAACGAACCGGGCGTGAACGACCCGTGGGGCAACAACGGCCAGTGGGAATTTGACAATACCCGTATGCAGGTCCTGAAGGGCTACTACGAAGCATTCATTACCTCCGTGCGTAACGCCGGCGGCAACAACGCCACCCGCACCCTCATCGTGCAGGCTCCGCGTACCGAAATGGACAACGCCCCGATGCTCAGCCAGAACTTCCCCACCGACCCGGCAGGCGCCGGCTACATGATGGCCGAAGTCCACTACTACCCGTACCAGTACTCCCTCATGACCGCTGACGAAGATTGGGGTACGCAGTTCTACTACTACACCGGTCTCGAGAGCACCACCGACACCAAGCACAACATGGGCTGGAACGTTTACAGCAACAGCATCGACAACTCTGCGCTCGGCACCCCGAACCAGATCAAGAAGGCCTTTGGCGAACTCAAGACTATGTTCTGCGACAAGGGCATCCCCGTGATTATCGGTGAACTCGGCGCCATCAAGCGTACCGGCCAGATTACCGATGCAACGAACCTCAAGCTCCACCTGCAGGGCCGTGCACTCTTCTACGGCGAAGTCGCAAAGAACGCGAAGGCCAACGGCATTATCCCCTACGTCTGGGATACCGGTGCCGAAGACGACGGCAACATGACCATCATTACCCGCCAGAAGGGCACCTACAGCATCCTTGACCCGGATGTTTTGAATGCACTGCAAAAAGCTTACGGCCTGGAAGGCAACAACCAGAGCAACCTCGACAGCCTTGTACAGCAGAACGAAGTACCCGATGACGAAAGCGGCAAGGGCGTGCTGGTGACCTACGCCACCAAGACCTCCGACTCCAGCGAAGTGGGTACCCTCCGCATCAACCTTGCCGGCACCAAGAAAGACCTTTCCCAGTATGTCGGCATCGAAATCCGCATGAAGGGTTCTGTCGAAACTGCAGGCCCCTGCACCGGCGCTAGCGACGGCTGCGGCGAATACGGCTGGACCTCCATGGACCTCTTCATGATGACCGGTGATTCCTGGGCTTGGTTTGACGCACCCGTGCTGGAACAGGCCAACATGGATCTTGACGCGACCACCTTCAAGACATTCAAGATTATGTGGGATAATTTCCGCACCACACCCGAAGGCCTCAACTCGGCTAACGCTATCGGCCTGAACCTCTACGGCACGCAGGTCACCGGCACCATCACCATTGACTACATCAAGGGCATCAAGGCCGACGGTACCACCGAAATCATCGACGACTTCGACAAGAAGCCCTCTACGGAAGGCATCGCAAGCGGCAAGGTCGTTAGCCTCGGAGCAAGCGGCGACATCGGAGCGAACGCCATCAAGCCTGTACATGTCGCAACGTCCAAGATGTTCGTGAACGTGCAGCCGGGTATGGTGACCGCAACGTTCAGCGCAGTCAAGGCAGCTCCGGCCAAGGCAATGCTCATGAACACCATGGGCCAGGTAATCGACCAGCAGAACTTCACCGCAAACAAGGGCGCTAACAGCGTGGAACTTCGCACGAACTATCGTGGGCCTGCAATGCTTCTCGTGAAGCAGGGCAGTGTGCAGTACGTGCAGAAGGTTATCCTGAAGTAAAACGTTCCTCTATGGAGTGTGGAACGTCCCCCGCGGCTAGCGCTGCGGGGGATTTTTTTTGAGCAATTCGTTACCTATAAAAAAAGCCCCGGTCAAACCGGGGCACTTCTTATTTTTAGTTCTTACCACATCCTATCGTACTTCTTCTTGTTCTTTTCCTCGTCCTTCTTCTCCTGCACAATCGCGTCAATCACGGCGGCAACCGTCAGGTTGAAGATATCGTGCACGGAGGCATCGGAGTCGGTGAAATGCACCGGCTTGTTCAGGCCCATCTGCACGGGGCCGATGGATTCGCCCACACCCATCTCGAGGAGCATCTTGCAGGTGGTATTCGCGGAGGAAAGGCACGGGAAGATAAGCGTATTGACCGTCTGGCCCTTGAGCTTGTTGAAGGGGTACTTCGTGTCGCGCAGATTCTTGTCGAGTGCCACGTTCACCTGCATCTCGCCATCGATCATGTAGTCCGGGAACTGCTCGTGAATCATCTTCACCGCATCGCGGGCCTTGTTCGCCGTACCGCGGGCAACTTCCTTGTCGCTACCGAAGTTCGCGTAACTGAGCATCGCCATCACGGGCTCATGCGCAAAGAAGCGCACCGCATCGTGCGTGAGCTTCACGACATCCACAAGCGTTTCTGCATCGGGGTCGCGGTTCACGAGAGTATCGGCCAGGAAGAACGTTCCCTTGCGGGTGCTCAGGATGTGCATGGCACCGAAGTGCTTGTATTCCTCGCGGATACCGATGATTTCCTTCGCGAGTTCGATGGTCTCGCTGTACTTGGAGTAGCCACCCGTAATAAACGCATCGGCATCGCCCGTCTTGACCATCATCATGCCGAAGTGGTTCGGCTCGAACATGTCATCGCGGGCCTCATCGAGCGTCACGCCGTTACGGCCGTTCTCCTCGGCGTAAATGCCGGCATACTTGCGGCGACGTTCAAATTCCTCGGGCGAGCGCGGGTTCACAATCTTTATGCCCGTAAGGTCGAGCTGTTCACGCTGTGCAATAATCTGGATGCGTTCCGGGTTCCCGAGTATAATCGGGTGGGCAACGCCTTCCACCTTCGCCTGCACCGCAGCCTTGAGCATGTTCAGGTTGCTCTCGGCGAACACCACGCGCTTCGGGTTGCTGCGGGCCGTATCGCTGAACTGGCGGATGAGCTTGTTGTCGTAGCCCATCATGTCACGAAGTTTATCGTAGTAGGCGTCCCAGTCGGTAATCGGCTTGCGGGCCACGCCACTCTCGATGGCAGCCTTCGCCACCGCGATAGAAACATCCGTAAGCAGGCGCGGGTCAAGCGGCTTCGGGATCAGGTATTCCTTGCCGAAGGTAAAGCGCTGCGCATTGTACGCGATGTTCACCACATCGGGCACAGGCTGGTGCGCGAGCGCCGCAATCGCACGCACGGCAGCGTGCTTCATGTGCTCGTTGATGCAGGTCGCGCGCACGTCGAGCGCACCGCGGAAAATGTAGGGGAAGCCGATAACGTTGTTCACCTGGTTCGGGTAGTCGCTACGGCCCGTCGCAAAAATCAGGTCGCCACGGCTCGCCATCGCCTCTTCGTAGCTAATCTCGGGAGTCGGGTTCGCAAGCGCGAAGACAATCGGCTGGTCGGCCATGCTGCGCACCATCTCGCGGGTCAGAATGTTGCCCTTCGAGAGGCCAACGAACACGTCAGCGCCCTTCATGGCGTCTTCGAGAGTCTCGATGTCGGTGCGGTCGGTCGCAAAGAAGGCCTTCGCTTCGGTAAGGCCCTTGCGGTCCTTGCGAATCACGCCCTTGCTGTCGCACATCACCAGGTTCTCTTTCTTGAGACCGAGCGACAGGTAAAGTCGCGTGCAGGCGCAGGCGGCTGCACCCGCACCGTTCACCACCATCTTCACGTCGCGGATGTTCTTGCCCGCAACCTCGATGGCGTTCAGGAGGCCCGCCGAAGAAATGATAGCCGTGCCGTGCTGGTCGTCGTGCATCACGGGGATGTCGAGTTCAGCCTTGAGCGTGTCCTCGATCTCGAAGCATTCCGGAGCCTTGATGTCTTCGAGGTTGATGCCGCCGAACGTCGGGGCGATACCCTTCACGATCTCGATGAACTTCTTCGGGTCCTTCTCGTTGATTTCGATATCGAACACGTCGATGCCGGCGTAAATCTTGAACAGGAGCGCCTTGCCTTCCATCACCGGCTTGCCCGC
>JAGAAW010000035.1 GCA_017615055.1 Fibrobacter sp. | reverse complement strand
TAGTTGGTGCTACGATGACAATCCGAAAAATTGCAAGAAGTATGGACGCCTTTATGAATGGAAAACTGCCATGAAGGCGTGTCCGGATGGCTGGCATTTGCCCAGTATGGATGAATTCAGAATTTTGGTAAATACTGTCGGTGGTGAAAAAATTGCAGGCGAGAAATTGAAATCGAAAAGCGGTTGGAATGATGGTGGTAATGGCTCGGATGCTTTCGGTTTTTCTGCGCTGCCTGCCGGTGTATGGTTTGATGGGGGAATCACGGGAGATGATGCAGGGTTCTCAGAAGAGACTGTTGGTACAGGTTTTTGGGGATCCACGGAAAATACGGACAAGGAACTTTGTGAGATGAATTTGGTCGATAAAGAAAGTGCCCCTTATTTTGGTTATAGGGGACGGGGCTTTGGAAATTCCGTTCGCTGCATAAAAGATTAAATTTACAATATGAAAGTTGCGCTGCTAGGTTCTACCGGATTGGTCGGAAAGAATGTGCTGAAGCTCCTGGTCAAGTTGGACCAGGTGGAACATGTCTATTGCCCGGTACGCCGCGTGCCCGAGCCCGCCGAAACGGGTATCTTGGATGGTTCGGCAGGCTCACCAACCGAAGCCGCGAAAATCGGTTTTGATTGCCTGGATTTTGAACAAATTATTGGTATGTCGCCGACTGCGGAGAATGCCGAACTGCAGAAGGTCCGCGATGGCTTTGCGGGGCTCGATGCCGTAATCTGTTGCCTGGGTACGACAATCAAGCAGGCGGGCAGCAAACCCGCGCAGGAAAGGATTGACCTGAGGCTTCCGCTGACGCTGGCCGCCGTCGCGAAAAAGATCGGCGTGAAACATTTCCTCTGCGTGAGCGCGCAGGGCGCGAATTCGCATTCGCCGTTCTTCTACAACCGCCTGAAGGGCATGCTCGAAGAAGGGCTCACCATGATGAACTTCGAGTCGCTCACGCTCGTGCGGCCGTCGCTACTGCTCGGCAAGCACAAGGATAAGCGATTCGGTGAAGAACTGATGCAGAAACTGTTCGGTGGGCACCTTGCGATTATCCCGGCAAGGATTCGCCCCGTGTTTGCGGAATCGGTTGCTGCCCACCTGGTGGCATCGCTCCTGAAGCCGCCTACGGAACACGTGTGCGCAAGCGACGGCGTGAAGGGCAAGCGTATCATATACAACCGCGTGATCGCCCAGGCGAAAGTCGAAGATTTGTTCTAGAGAAACGGTCTTTCTTAAATCAAGTTTACCTACGACTTGCTGCAGTATCTTTCTATGCCGTAGTCATTGCAGAGCTCTTCGGCGGTATAGCCGCATTCGACTTTCAACTCGTCGCATTTCTGGTAAACTTCCCACTCCCCGCCAACGCACTGATAAGTTTTCTCGTTAATGGTCACCTTGTCGCCTTCTATTTCGCAGTGGCCCCTTTCGGGCGTACTTGTTGCGCTCTGTTGCCAATAGATGCCGTTGCAATAGAAGCCAAGCCGGACTTTCGCGATAGAGCCCTTTTCGGTATCGTATTCGATATAGGCGGATTTGGAAGTTTCGCTGCCGTCGCATTTTTGGTGTACCCAAGAATATTCCTCGGGTAATCTTTCCCAACGGCCTTCCCTGCACACAAAGGGCTTGTCGGTCTTGCAATCCAACCATGCGCCGAAGCCGTATTCGCATGAATCTTTTGCAATGTTGCCACTAGAGTCGGTCAGGTTGAGGCATGTCCGATCCCATGTGTCGAACTTGGAGCACACGTAGCGCTCGTTTGTTTCGCAGTCATATGTCTCTGCGCCGTACATCCCGTAGCACTGGTTGCAGGGCATGAAAGGAATCGGGCAGTCGTCATCATCACATGGCGGGCAAAGCCTGCTCATGGTAATGCATTCCATCTTCCTGCTGGAGCTGGACGCGACAACGGAGGAGCTAGATGCGACAACCGACGAGGAACTAGCGAGCATTTCGCTGCTAGAACTTTCGATGGCATCCGAACTGCTTTCGGGCTGTTCTTCGAGAGAACTGCTTGAAATGGGGTGCATTTCGTCGCTGCTGGATTCCAGAACGCCGTTGCAACTGCTAGAAGAAGGCACGTTGCAGTTGCAGGGGGCGGCGCTCGGGCTGTCGCTATCGCAGGCGACGAGTGCGAACGCAAGGAGCGATACCGCAGAAAGCCCGCACGCTATGCTGGTAATTCTCTTTTTCATGATACCACTCCTTTTCGCGCCCAAACCTTAGCAGCCCACGCGCATGTCGTCGGTGTCACCGCCGCAAGTATTGTAAGAAGACGTGTTTCCGCAGGGCAGCAATTCTTCCACTTCAAAAACCGGCTTGACGTTTTTGCTGTCTTCGTACTTGAGGTATTTCACGTCGGCGAAGTCAATGCCGAGGCTGAACGTGATGACGCCCATGTGCCCGCCGTTCGTTGTGCATCCCGGATACAGGATGGTGGCGAACAGGGTATCGCCCCTGAGTTCCGCATTGAGCCCGTTGAAGGTGCAGCCGTCGTCAACAAGCACGCCGTCGTCACGGAAGGTCACGGAACCGCTGGCGCTTTGCACCTTCACGATGCGCGGGGTAACCGCCGGACCGCCACGGTTCATCGCGCTCACGTCGGTCGCGTTTTCGTTAATGTAAGTGACTGGAGGAGGCGCCAAGGACACCCAGTAATTATCAACACACTTGAATTCCTGTTCGGTCGCGCAGTCGGTGACAATCTCGCCGGTTCTCCCGATGCAGTTTCCTTCTGAGCTCATCCAGTCGACATCGGTAATGTGTTCGCAGATGGGTTCACCCTTTATCTGCTTCCAGAGCCCGTCACTGCATACATAGCCAAGACCGCCCTTGCAGTTGGGAGCAGTTGCCCCTTCCGTTGTGCACGCATTGCAGGCCTCGTTCGTCAACGGACAGGCGGGTTCGCCGTCAATCTTGACGCACGGCGGGCACATCTGATCCATGTCGATGCACTTTTCGAACGTGCTGGAACTGGACCCGCAGTATTCCGTGTAGCCCATTCCGCAGAGTTCTTCTTCGGTGTATCCGCATTCGGGCATAAAGGCTTCGCACTGCTTGATTGCCGAACTGGAAGCAGGCACAGATTCAGAAGACGAACTGAGTTCCACGAGTTCGTTGCCGCAGTACCCCGGGACGCCCCTCGCGCAGAGTTCTTCTTCGGTGTATCCACATTCGGTAGAAAGAGCGTTGCACGTGATGGTCGTCCCTTCGCTGGAGCTGGAGACCTTGCCGGTTTCGGAGCTTTTTGCAGACGTCTCGCTGGAGGCGGGTTCGCCCTTGCTCGAAGAACTTGCGTCTGTGCTTTCGATGGCGGAGGAATTCGTGTCGCCAGCAGTTGCTGCGCTCGGGCTGCTTTCGTCGCAGGCGGTGAGCGCCAGGGCAAAAATTGATGCTGTGGTAAGTCCGCAAGCGATGTTTGTGAATTTCGTTTTCATGAAACCGTTCCTTTTTATCTGCAATCGGTTTTGTCTAAAAGAGAATATACATTCCTTTTTGCAGTGTGTCAATGCTTTTATGAAACAAAATATTGATAAATTGTTAAATTTGACGTTAAATTTGTTATTTCGGATTAAATTTTTCTGTATATGCAACGCTTGTTTCATATAGAAAGCCCCTTTTCATGGGGCTTTTTATTCTAGTGGGGAGCGGGCTAGTTATTGCCTAGATACTGTTTGGCCTTTCCTGGTGGAACGCGTATACCGCAGTCTGATAGATATTCCCATCCATTCTTTTTGCCTTTATCTTGTTTATCACCGTAAGCCTTTTTCAAAGATTCACAAGTTAAGGATCCGTTGCTGGTATCGTCGTCATCATCGTCAGTGTCAACGACATCCTGAGGAGTGTCTGTAGTTGGAGTTTCCGGTCCAGGCTCCGGCGTCTCGGTCTGCTGTGGCGCTGGATCAACTGCGGGTTCCGCTTGTTTTGTTTCCTCGGCGGAGCAGTCTCCGTTCGCGATGCTTCCGACATTCCAGGTGGGGGTGAGTGCCCCACATTCGCTGGATGACACCACTTGCTGATAGGTCACGTTATGTTCACCCTGGGGAGTCATGACGAGCGCCCACGCACCGTTGGCTTGGCATTCGTTGAGGCTTTTGCGGTTGGACGCGATCAAGCCTGTGATGCTTTCTCCACCTTCCTGGGGTGTGACTTTATCTTGCACGCAGCCACTGTAGTCAAAGACTTTCGATACAGGGGCCGAAAACCCGATTTCTTTCCAGCTTCCGATGGCGTTTTGCCCATGAAGATAAGCGTCTTGCGCGTGAATGTATGTTCCTGCTGCAGTGTGAACTTCTGATGCCTTCGCCTTGGCGATGGCTGCGAATAATTTAGGGACACCGACTGCCGCGAGGACACCCATGATGACAATGACGACCATTATCTCGATGAGGGTGAAACCATTCTTTTTTTTCATGATAGGCTCTTTTTATTGACAGGAAACATAAGTTTGCGGTAAGAAAAATATAATATTTGCGGCCTGGACGCAACAATTTTTTCTTCTATGGAGAAGAATACTTGGTGACTGTGATTATCGACAAATGGCTGGTTATTTGAACTTCCAGAACTTGTACAGGTATTTCGTGGTCTGGATGGGCGTCTTGAGGAAGGCGCTCTTCTTGTACCCGCTCAGGGCGAATCCTTGCAAAACCTTGTACAGGCCAATCTGGTCTTCGCGGTTGATGGCGAGCAGGAACCTGCGGAACTTGTACTCGAAGTCGTGAGTCTTGCCGAAGTAGTCGTAGCAGCGTTTTTCGTACTGCTTCAGGAACTTTTTGCTGAGGCTTGCGGCCTCGCCGGAAGTCGCCTTTAACCCCTGGTCCACGTATTCGGCGCAGAAACGGCCGGCCCTCATCGCGGCAGCGATGCCACCACCCGTGAGCGGGTTGGTGTGGTGGGCGGCGTCGCCCACGAGGGCCAGGCGGTCGAGCGTGTAGTCCTTGAGCGTGCTGGAAACAGGCACGAGCCCGCCAACAGTATGGTTGATCTTTGCCCCCGGGAAGAGCTTCTCGAGCCATTCCATCGTGACTTCGAGAATGTTGCCCGAGTGCTTGCCCGCGGCCAGGAAACCTGCACCGAAGTTCGTGACGTTAGACTTCTGCTTCGGGAAACTCCAGATGTATCCGTCGTTGATAAAGTCGTGGCCCTGCCAGAAGGTGAGGTAGTCAGGCTTCGTCAAAAGTCCCTGTACCTGGATGTCGACGCCCGTGCAGGTTTCACGCGGGTTCTGCACGCAGTCCAGGCCCACCATGCGACCGATGCGGCTTTCCACGCCGTCGGCGGCGATGACCATCTTCGCAAAAATTTCCTGAGTTTCGGTTGCCGTTACGGCGCCGCACCCGTCGCCCTTCCCGAGCACGACGCGCACCATGCGGGTATCGCCCTCGACATCGCCCACGAATTCGGCACGTGCGCAGGTCACCACCTGGGCGCCGTCGTCGGCTGCAAGTTTTGCAAGCCACGGGTCAAAGATTTCGCGGTTGAGCATGATGCCCGTGTTCGGTTTCGGGACCTCGATGTTCACTCCGTTTGGGCCGTAGATGTATAGCCCGTTGATAATGCTCTCGATGCAGCTCTCGTCGATAGGGCCGTATGTCTGGAGGTCGGCCAGCGTAGTGCTCGCCTCCCCGCAACGTACCGGGAAGCCGATGCGTTCGCGCTTTTCGAGGAGCAAAACCTTGTGCCCCGCCCGTGCGAGGTTCCTTGCGGCAACGGAGCCGCCGGGCCCAGCGCCAATCACCACGACATCGTAATTGGAATCAAGCATCGCTCACCTCCGTAATCTTGAGCGCACCGACGGGGCACGCCTTTACGCAGATGCCGCACTTGATGCACTTTTCGGAATCAATCTGCAGGTCGAGCCCGTACATGTCGAGCGCCATCTTGGGGCACAGGCCGACACAGCCCGCGCAGGCGAGACAAATTTTTCTGTCGTGGACAAGTTTCTTCATCAAGGGGTAATATAAAAAATTGCAGATGTTGCGAGGTACGAAAAAGCCCCGCGACCTTGATGGCTGCGGGGCCTTCGTGGGGCCTCCCGGACTTGAACCGGGAACCAACGGGTTATGAGTCCGTGGCTCTAACCGATTGAGCTAAAGCCCCAGTTCGCCCAATATTAGCAAATATTTTGAAATTGTGCGTGCCCACTCGTAGTGGAATCCGCTGTAGGCGTTCACCACCGCCTTGTCCCAGTCGGCGACTTCGTTCTTGTACACGTGGAACGCGTCCTTGAGCCTGCGCAGCATCTGGTGCGGAGCGTTCGCGTCTTCGACGAGGAACGCGTTTGCGCGTCCGGCCGTCTCGGGGGTGTAGTCGTCGAGCATGGTTGCAACGCCGATGTTGAACCCGGTGAGCGGGAGTGTTCCGCAGGCGAGCGCCTTGAGGATAATCGACGTGGAAGGTTCACGCAGGTTTGCGGCAAACAGGATGTCGGAACCGGCGAGTACGTCCTTGAGGATACGCACGTTCTCGGAATCCCTGTCGATGGGGAGCACGTGCATGATGTCTGGGTACTGCTTCGAGACATCCTGGTAGAAGTTCCATTCCGGGTCTTCGGGCGAAATGCCCACCACGATAAACACGTCCTGCTTGGTGATGTCGGCGAGAATTGTCGCGAGTGTCTCGGAGGTGTTGCCCGCTTCTTCGTCGAGGTGCACGTAGAGGACCAACTTGGACCCGAAGTCCACGTGCAGCTGTTCCTGCAGGGCGAGCCTTGCCCTGTGCTTGGCCTCCTTGATGGGGAGGTGTTCTTCGCGGTTGAAGTCCCAGACCTTGTAGCTCACGCCGAACTGCACGCCGATAAGCTTGTCGGCGTTGTGGTTCAAGAATCCGCTAAGGCCACCGGGCAGGTTCGTGTTGAGCATCGCGTCGCGGTAGCCGGGCGAGGGGAACAGCACCTTCTCGGCAAAACAGATGCCTGCCTTGAGGAGGCTCACCTTGCCCCAGAACTCGTAGCCGTCCATGTTGTACCTTTCGCGCGGGAGACCGATCTTCTCGATTTCTTCGGACCTCACGTGGAAGTCGTAGGTGATGTTGTGGACGGTAAAGAAGAACGGCACGTCGCCGAATTCTTCCCTGTAGGTGTTGTGCGCGAGGGCACCGGCGAGTGCGCCACCCCATTCGTGGCCGAGAATTGCCTGGAATTCCGTCTTGGACTCGATGGCGTAGCTCAGGCAGGCCGATGCCAGGAAGGCGAACCGGAGGTGGTTGTCGCCGTAGGGGACGTCCTTGGGCGGGCCGTAGACGTAGGGCCTGCCGAAGTATTCCTCGTTATATATATATGTATGTAGCGGGTCGGTCTCGGATTTCCAAATTTCGTAAACCTTGCCCTGGAGGCGCTCCGTCCCGCGGAAAATGCACTTGTAGTTTTCCGGATTCTGTAAATGATTCTTGTAGAACGGTGAACAGGTGACCACGTTCACCCCGGCCTGGGCGAACGCATCGGCTAGTCGGTTGACTGCCGTGGTGAGCGGACTGGGCACTTGCCAATTACCCGCTTCTGGGCTGACGACCAGAATTCTCATTCCCTATACACACTCCAAAGAAAAATTTACGAATACGAGTGATATAAGACAAATTTATTTAATTAAATTATCCTATGGTAAACCTAAAACGCGCTTTTGGCTCGATTTGGGGCTTATTTTGAACTTTATCCTTGAGGATTAAATCAATGAAGAAAATTTTTCTTGCCGCTTTAGCCGTGTCGGTCGCTTTTGCGCTCTCCGGCTGTAAGGGAGCCAACGAAAAGCGTGGCGACGAACACCTGGAAAACCAGCGTTACAGGAACGCCATCAACTCCTACCTGGACGCCCTCAAGAAGGGTAAAGTCTCTGACGAGTTCTATGACAACTTCACGCTCGCCCTTGTGCGCGGCGCGAACATCGAAGCCAAGAGCAACATCAACAGCGACCTTATCAGCGGTTACTTCGACAAGGCCACCTCGAACATCACGAAGGTGCAGAAGCCCGAAGTCGTTGAAGAATTCGTGACCAGCTACGCTACCGTCGGTAAGCAGCAGGCCGCCCAGCAGGGCCTGGACTATGGTTCCATCCTCCAGGCTTTCGCCAAGATTGACTCCGCTCTCTCCATTGCGAAGAGGCTGAACATCGGCGAAGCTGCCGTGAAGACCATCCGTACCGAAGCCGAAAACCTCTACGTTCCGCCTGCACTTGCTGAAGCGAACGACGAAACGGACCCGGTGGTTTGCGAATACAACCTCCTCCGCATTGCTGAAATCGCTCCGGAAAATGCCGACGTGAAGGCTGCGCTCAACAAGAGCCGCAAGGGCACTCGCGGCTACTTCCTCATCTTCGGTGAAAACATTCCTGACCCGTCCGGCAAGAACCGCGTGGACAAGTGGGGCTACGTGATGGCCCTCCCGACCATCAAGATGACTGCCACCTCCCTGAGCGGCGAACTGCAGTTCTGGGCATCGACCGGCAACAACACCGTGCTCGACCCGGAAAACATCGAACTCTTCTCCACCGAAGGCAAGTCCGTGAAGCCGAAGGCTGGCACCGGCTGGTGCGAAGCCGAAGTGCTCGTGGGCAAGAAGGGTGACGAAAAGATCGAGAAGAAGCGCCAGAACCTCAAGGCCGGCGAAAAGGGCAAGCTGATGAACGAATTCCAGTGCGGCCTGAACGTCACGTTCAGCTTCGAGAAGGGCTTCGTTCCGGACTACATCCAGTACAAGGATGAATTCGGTATCGGCAAGAAGTTCCTCGGTCAGTAATTGTAATTACGACAGAGAATGTAAAAAGGTCCCGGCTTCGCCGGGGCCTTGTTTTATATAGTTGGCTACAGACATGCTTCACACACTCACACGATCACTTCGTTCAAGTGTTCGCTTAGTGAAGCATGTTCCTCCGCCAAGGATAGGCGGTGGCTCCGGTAGAAATCTGTTTGTTGCTCTGTCGCAAATAGGGGATGTGTGTTCCGGGAGGAAAACCTTGTGACTGTTAGTCCTTCAAACGACCGTTCGCGCTAAGTTCTTGTTTTGCATTCCGGTTTGCGCTCACTCTCGCCGCCACGCCTCGTTAATACGAGGCGCTTGTGGCTCACGGGCTTTCCTTTAAACGGCTTTTTTATTTAACCCGCGGTTCGCGGAGTTTCGCGAGGGCCCAGAGCAGTACGCAGGCGACGACCGGGACAAGAACGTTCCACGGTCCGTGGTAGCGAATGCTCCCGGGGGTCGCCATCCAGAGGTAGATGAGCACGATGTGCGCGGTATAGACATCCAGGCTGTGTCGGCCCATCACGTTGGTCGCCCTGAAGTCCAGTAGGGCGGGCCAGCGGCGCACGGTTGCACATATCAAGAGCATGAAGGTAAAGAAGTTCGCGAAGCGGAGCGGGCCGACGTGCACCTTGCTGGTCCAGAAGTCGGCCGGCTGCGCGAGGGCGATAAACTGGTGCGACCAGAGGAAGCAGAAAACGAGAAGTACGATGATTGCGGGGGTGAGCCTCTTGACGGAGCGGACGGCGAGTGAGTCGCCGGCGGCTTCGCTCTTGCGGGCGATGCGCCACCAGGCAGAAGTCGCCGCGCCCGAGAAGTACACGAACTGCCAGCCAAAGGGGTCGAAGTCCCCGTGGTATATCCACTGCGGGAAGATACTGTTACACGCGTCGCGGAGCCCGAACTGCGCTGCAATCCAGAGCACGAGGGAGGGGAGCCAGAGGCACAGCACGTTCCGCTTGCGCGTCGCCTTCGTGAACAGCGGGAAGACGAGGGAGGCGATGAGTAGGAATATCACGTACAGCGGGAGCACGTCGAGATATTCGGGCGTGTTCACGAGGGCTACACTCCAGAGGCTCCCTTGTAGCGGGTGCTGGTACAGCCCCTTGAAGAACACCGCCACCTGCGGGAACAGGAAGTAGGCCGCAATCGCGAGTGCGGCAAGCGTCACCATGTGGTAGCGCCATGTCTTGAACGCACGGGCGCGCATCCAGGACTGCTTTGGGTCCTTCACGCCCTTGCTCGTGGCGGCGAGCATCCCGACGAACCCGGACAGGAAAAAAAAGCCTTCGGCCGCACTGAAGAAGCCGAAGCACTGGTATAGGTAGTACGATATGGGCCTTCCGAAATGGTCGAGGGTCATCTGCAGCAGCAAAAGCCCCCGTATGGAATCTAGAGCCCTGATTCTCACGGCGTTCCCCGTGGAGAGGTCGCTAGGCTAGAAGCTAGCCTTCGCGCTGATACCCATCGCGAAATCGGTGTCGATCTGGTCGTTGAAGTTGTAGCCGAACCAGAACACGAGTTCGGTCTTCAGCGTCGGGTACAGGTAGAAGTTCATGCCGAGGTAGTGGAATGAGTCGTCGAAGCCTTCGTCCTTGTTGCTTTCCTTGTTCGTGTCGTGGTCGTGGTATTCGTAGCTCACGCCCATGGAGAACTTCTTGTGGAGGTTGAAACTCGGCTCGACGGCGAACATCATCTGGTCTTCAGTCAGGATCTGCGGTTCTGCGTCATACTCGTCGTCGGTAATGGCGTAGAAGAAGTTCATGTTCAAGTTGAAGAAGTCGTAGTTGAAGCTCGGTTCCAGGAGGAAGGAGTGCACGCCCTTGCCCTTGTACGGGTGGATGCCCCAGACGGCGTAGATGCCGTAGTTCATCTTCTCGAAGCTCTTGGTGTAGTCGACCTCGAGGCCGAACGTGTAGGTGTAGCTACGGCTGATTTCGTCACCGAACAGCCAGTCCACGCTCGGGGTAAGCACTAGGTGCTCGTCCACGTGGTTCAGGATGGGGTAGGAGTACGTGCCGAAGAGGGCCATGGAGTGCTCGTTGTTCTCGGAAGCTCCCATGTAGACCTTACCGCTGCCGTACTTCTCGTTGCCGACTTCGATACCGGCACCGCGCATGTACTGTTCACGGACGATCACCGCGTAGCGGGCCGGGTCGCGCCAGTAGTAGTAGTTGAAGGCGCCTGCGGAGTAGGTGAGGTCGCCGAACACGAGGCTAATGTCGTGGGTCACGTCCCAGCGGAGTTCCACACCGTCGAAGTTGAATTCGGTGTACTTGCCGCCGTCGTTGATGGCGGTGGAGTGCGCAAAGTAGTGGCGGCGGGTTTCGGAAGCCTTCGTAAGGCCGTCAGAACTGTCCACGTAGGTGCTGTGGGTGTTCGCCTTTACCGTGACGGACACGTTTTCGTCGAGTTTCGCCTTTGCGGCAAGGTCAATATCCTGGTTAGCGGCATTAGTCGGGTCGAAATCGCTGTCAAAATAGCTGCCGTAGTCAAAGTTTACGTTACCGTGCAGTTCGACATCCAAGGCGAGGGCAAAAGATGCGGACGCGAGGGCGATGGGCAAAATAAGTTTGCGCATAAAATCCTTCCAAAAAAGTTCTTGGACAAAAGATAGAAATATATCTTTCAAAAACCCAACGTCGCGGGCGTTCACGTTTTGTATTTTTGTGCATATACAGGAGATTTATGAAAATTCGTAGTCTGGTTATTGCTTTGTACGCATTGTGCCTCTTGGCCGTCGATTCGTTCGCGGTTACCGCCGAAGAGGCCCTCAAGGGCTCCAAGGAGTGGTTCAAGTCGGGCAAGGCCTGGAATCTCGAGTTCCAGGTGCAGGTGTTCTATGCGGAGTCGCCCGATATCGTGAGCCAGAAGGGTACACTCCTGGTGGCCGATGCCGACAGATTCCGCCTGAAGGTCGCTGGCATCGAGTTCGTGAGCGACGGTGAAAGCCTCTGGCAGTACAACCCCGAGCAGAACCAGGTGCTCATCAAGGCTATCGAGGACCTGTCTTCGGCGTTCCACCCCTCCGAGATGCTGTTCAAGTACCTCGAGTGCAAGGCGAAGGAACTGAAGGAGGCGGAATTCAACAAGCAGAAACTGTGGGTGCTTAAGCTGGATGCCTCCAAGTATGCGGGTCAGTTCGACCAGATGGAAGTCTGGCTCTCGAAGAAGGACTTTTCGCCGGTGCGCCTGTTCACGGTTGACCCCGCGGGGAACTCCTCGTGGTACAACATCCTGAAGTTGAATGTGGTGAAGAAGGTCTCGGCGGACGATTTCAAGTTTAAACCGGGCAAGGATGTCGACGAAATCGACATGAGGTAGTGATGAAGTTTTTTATTGATGCGGGAGCCCTGAGGCGGACTGCGAGGATTGTCGCCGCGACTTGCGCGGTGGTATCGTCGCTTGCCCTTGCGGCTACCGAGACACTGTTCAGCAACTGGGCGTTTACCGTCGCTCCGGGTGCCGGCTATGGCGACCTGTGGGTGTTCTCGCGCGGCGACATGAACAGCGGGGTGACGCTCCTGAACCTCAAGGTGTCCGGCTCCGGCCAGGTGCAGGTCGTGAATACGGTGCAGGAATCCGTTTCCGATTCCATGACCGCCGTGCAGGATGGCATTTTTACCGATGTGAACGCGGAGCACCGCCGCATTCCGGTGGCAAGTGCGGGCAGGCTCGGGATGGTTTACCCGATGTACGGCCTCAACGATGCGGGGAACTTCCTCCAGCCCGAGGGAATTATCTCGGTGCGCGGTACCGACCGGATAGAAAATATTTTCGAGACACCGCTTGAACTCCCGAGCGCGGCAGACGACCTTGATTCCGCGATGACGTATGCGGTGAGCGGCCTTGCCTACGATTCTACGAAGAAGACGCTCTGGATTGCACGGGGTATGCTTGGCCTTACGGGCTATGACATCTCGCGTGGGGCGAACGACCCGAAGGAATACCGGCTTATCTTTGACCGCGATAACAAGGCGCTCGATACGCTCAAGCTGAACGCCTCGAAGAACCTCAAGAAGTATACGGCAGTTTTCGATGTGGCCTACGATGGCGAGTCGGGCAAACTGTGGATTGCGACGGCGAAGGGCCTCTGGACGCTCGATGCGGACGGCAAGCTTGCAAGTGCATCGAAGACGCTCGATACCATGCGCGTTACGGGCGTGTGGCTGGGCGGTAACCCGCAGGTGGTGATTGCGGAAACGCAGGTGCAGGGCAAGGAATCCATGAAGGGTGGCCTCTGGCGCAAGTACCTGGAGCGTTCGGACGATTTCGCGAAGGTGCCGTTTGTTGACGTGAAGGGAAATGCTCAGAAGAAGGACGTTTACGACAATGCGGACTATACTGTGAGCAATGTGGCCTTTGTCGGGAAGGAATCGTTTGTCGCGGTGCGTGCCGTGGGCGGTACGGTGACCGGGTTCCTGCGTGTCGATTCCCTCGGGGTGCGCGCCTACGAGAGCGATGACGAGGAAAGCCTGTGGCTTTACGGCTTTGATATGGGCGTGACCGACCGCGACGCGATGATATGCGACATTACCGCGTTCCCGCTCGACAAGAACACGATGGGGCTTGCGGTTGCGACCTACGGTAACGGCATCTCGGTTTCGGCGGATACGGGGCATACCTGGACTCCGATATTGAACCGCGCAAAACTGGGTGGAGACCTGGGCACGGTACGCATGGTTCCCTCGGTGATTTCTGCCGGTGGTGGGAATATCGCGAACGAGTCGCTTGTTTCGTACAAGGTAAGCAAGGATTCGAAGATCACCATCGAGGTGTTCAGTTACGACATGAAGAAGGTCCGCAAGATTGTGAAGTCCGCTCCGCGCTTTGCGGATGCCTCGCGCTCCACGAACGCGAAGGAAGACGTTTGGGACGGGCTTGACGATTACGGCAATCCCTGCGCGATGGGCGTGTACTACGTGCGCGTAAAGGATAACCATGGCCATGTGGGTTGGGGCAAGGTCATGACGATGGGGGGTACGCGATGAAAAAATTGCTAGTGTCCCTCCTGCTCCTGGCCGGCATTGCATCGGCGGGTGTCGTCGACAAGAAGGCTGCCCTCGGTGGCTTTGACGGCTTTGTGGAACGCATGGGTGCCGGCACCCGCGAACTCGGGCGCGGCAACACGGGTTCTGCGGATACCGCCTCGATGCCCGGCGCCTACTGGAACCCCGCCATTCTCGGGTTCCGCCAGAATTTCAACTACACGCTCAACGCAGAACGCCGGAGCCTCGACCGCATGGGTGGATCGCTCGGGCTCGAGACTCCCGTAGGCAACCGCATGGGCGTGGGTTTCGCGATGCTCTACCGCGGCGATATCGACTTCGACGTGATTGACGAGGACGACCAGACACTCGGAACGGCAGCCCCGTTCTTCTCGATGATGTATCTCGGGTTCTCTTACCGTGCGACCCGCCGCGACGCTTTCGGCATATCGCTTTCGCTGGGCTACGACAATATGGATGTCGCGGAATACTACGAAGGCATGGAAGTGGTGGACGGCTTCACGAGCCCGGTGGCGATAAACCTGGGCTGGCTCAGGCAGTGGAACGAGAAGTGGTCATCGTCGGTGGTCATCAGGAATATCAGTTTTGGCAGGAACCTTTCTGCACGCTGGTCGCGCAGCCCGAGTACGGACAACACCATTGCCTCGACGGAAGGCGTACGCCCGAAGGTTTTGCAGGTGGGGCTCGGCTACCGCTCTAAGGTATTGGGCAAGCCGGTCTATGCCTGGATGGAAGCGCTCGACTACCAGGTGGCAGATACCTTGCTCGTGTTCGACCCGCAACATCACGTGTGGACGGGCCGTGTAGGTTTTGAGTGCGAGGTCATTCCCGATGGCACAGTCCGTATTGGTATGGATGACCTGGATGCGATGATTGGCCTGGGATACAAGTTCAACATACGCATAGGCAAGAAGCGTTACCTGTTCGACGTGAACTACGCCCTGACGTATGAATCCAGCGCAGGGCTGTGGAACCCGCTGAGCCTTGGCGTGAGGGGCTTTATCCCGTGATAGGTTCCCTGTCGCTTGCGCATGTCCGCAGTCTTGATGGGCGGGAGTTCCGCTTTGTACCCGGTATCAACGTGATTCACGGTAAGAACGGGTGCGGTAAGACTACGGTACTGGAGGCGGTTCACCTGCTGGCGCAGGGGTTCTCGTTCCGTGCGCACGACTTGAAGGAGGTCATTGCCTGGAACCAGAACGAGATGATTCTGCGCGGCTCGTTTGAGTTCGACGGGCGTGAACTTGCGCGAGCGGTGCAGGTAGGGCGTTACAAGAACATCGTGAAGGAAAACGGCGCGCAATTGCGTGCGGTGTCGCAGTTTTTTGGGAAGGCGCCTGCGGTCATTATGCAGCCCTCCGATATAGAACTGCTGCGCGGTGCACCCGAAATCCGCCGCCGCTGGCTCGACGAGATTTTGTGTTTTAGGTCGGCGGCAAACGCGAAGGTATTGCGGGACTACAAGCGCGTATTGCAGCAGCGGAACGCATGGCTCAAGCAGTACAAGAAGGAAGGCTCCGCTCCCGGCGGGCAAGAAATTTTCGAGGTCCTCACGCACCAGCTGGTAGAACTTGGCGCGAAACTCTGGGCCGTGCGCATGAACCTCTCGAACGAGATTTCCCCGATTATCACGGGATACTACAGGCGACTCTCGGGCGGCGTGGATACCATTACCTGCAATTACAAGAGTTCTATCCTGAAGGATTTGGACGCATTGGATGCGGCTGTATTTATGGACGAGGACGAGCTGGAAGCAGTTGCGGCCGAAGGGAGCCCGCAGTATGCTCCGGAAGGTGGCGATGCGTGTGAAAACGGCGCGGGCGGCAGCAATACGAACGATGCTCCCGTAAGCGAGGAAATGCTCCGGAACGCCTTCACGGAAAAACTTGCTGGTCTCGAGTTTATCGAAAAGTTGCAGGGAATTACGATGGCTGGCCCGCACAAGGATGATCTTGCGCTTTGTGCATCGGGCTACGAGATGCGTTCCGTGGGCTCGCAGGGGCAGTGTCGTTCCGCGGCGATCGCCATGCGCTTTGCTGCGGTGGATGTGGCTGCCAGGTACCTCACGAAACCGGTGCTCCTGCTCGACGATATATTCGCCGAACTTGACGTGGATCGCCGCGGTGCAGTCGCATCGCTTATCCGCGAGAAGGACTGCCAGGTGCTGATTGCGACCCCGCAGGTCGAGGAACTGCCGTTCAAGGCGGATGCTGAAATAAGCCTAAGCGACTAGGGCGGGGCTCGTACGACGGCCCCTCCCTAAGACCCTCCCGCCATGCACATAATTGCCATATTTCTGGAAACAAATTGAGGGCGTTGGCAATTAAGTGCATGCGCTCACCGGAGGTGTGCTTTAACGACTAGGGCGGGCCTCGCGTGAACAAAAAATAAAGACCGCCGGGGCGGTCTTTACTCTGAAATTTTTAGATCCTTCGACGCCGAGGCTACGCCTCGTTGCTCAGGATGACACGTTGTGTCACTTCTTCAGCAGGTCGCGGATTTCGGTAAGGAGCTTCTCTTCGGCGCTCGGTTCAGGAGGTGCCGGAGGAGCGGCCGGGGCTTCTTCCTTCTTGCGCATGTTCTGCATGAAGCCGAGGAACTTCTTCATCACGATGAACACCACGATGGCCACGATGAGGAAGTCGACGATACCGCCGATGAAGCTGCCGTACGGGATGACCACGCCGGTAGAGGTGGTGTAGGCGAGAGCCTTGAGTCCTTCGCCGGCATCCTTGCCGCCGCCCATGGCGATGATGGCCGTGACACACGGCATCACGATGTCGTTCACGAAGGAAGTGACGATTTTACCGAAAGCACCACCGATGATAACACCGATGGCCATGTCGACGATGTTGCCCTTGAACGCGAAGGCCTTGAACTCTTCGAGAAGGGACGATGCTTTACCTTTGATACCCATGTGGGCTCCTTTGTTGATTGTTGTTTTTGAAAAAAATAGTATTGTCGTGCGGTTTGGCAAGCCATTTTCTAAATTGTGTGCGCTATGTCATGGTTACTGTTGGCTTTTGCGTCTGCCGTGTTTCTTGGTTTTTACGATTTGGCCAAGAAAAAGTCGGTCCAGGATAATGCGGTTCGCCCTGTCCTTTGCCTGTGCAGCGCCTTCTATGCCCTTTTTATGCTCCCGGTGCTGCTTCTGGGGCACTGCGAACCCCTGTCGTTCCACGACCACCTGTTGCTGATGGCGAAGGCGGTGATTGTGGGGCTCAGCTGGCTTTTTACCTACAATGCCATTGCTCACATGCCGCTCAGTATCTCGACGACGGTCCGTGCCCTGGCACCGCTCTTTACCATCATGATTGCGGTCGGGTTCATGGGCGAGCGTCCCTTCCCGCTCCAGTGGGTGGGGATAGCCGTCTGCGTGTGCTCGTACATCGGGCTCAGCATGGCCGGCCGTAAGGAGATGGGGCACTTTTTCAGCAATGGCTGGGTAATCTCGATGCTTATAGGCACGCTCCTTGCCAGCTGTAGCGGCATTTATGACAAATTCATATTGCAGCGCATGAATTTTGAGCCCATGACGGTGCAGGTGTGGTTCAGCATCTACATGCTCGCAGTGCAGTTCATTACGACGGCGTTCACGTGGTACCCGACACGCAAGAAGACGACCCCTTTCAAGTTCCGTTGGAGCTTTTTGGCGGTTGCCGCCCTGCTCATTATTGCGGACCGTTGCTATTTCCTTGCCGTCGGGCATCCGGATGCGCTGATTTCCATCATCACGGTGCTCCGCAGGTCCAGCGTGTTCATCAGTTTCGTTGCGGGTATCCTGATTTTCCGCGAGCGCAAGAGCAAGCTCAAGTTTCTGGCCCTGCTCGGGATAGTCGCTGGCCTTTGCCTTATATCGCTCGGCAAGGGCTAGGGGAATTCCCGCGCGACCTTGCCGGAATTTTTTACTATAATGCAGGGTATGAAGAAGATCGGCATCACGGGTTCTATCGGTTCGGGCAAGTCCTTTGTGGGCTCGCTCCTGCGGAACCGTGGGCACATGGTGCTCGATGCCGACAGGCAGGTACATGAACTGTACCGCGTTAGCAAACCCCTGCGTGCCTCCATTGCGCAGGCGTTTGGCGCAGAGAGCCTTACCGAAGACGGGGTTGACCGCAAGTACCTTGCCCGCCTGATATTTAACGACGATAGCGCTCGCGAGCGGCTCGAAAACCTGGTTTACCCTTACCTGACCAAATCCGTGGCGGATTTCCTGATGAGCGATTTGCCCGGATTCCCGAATGTCAAGTTCGTGGAGGCCGCCCTCTTTTCGCGTACGCCCGAGATAGTCGCGATGCTCGATGAAATCTGGATTGTGAAGGCGCCCGAGGACGTGCGCCTGTGCAGGCTTATTGCCCGCGGGCTTAGCGAGGAGGATGCGCGACTCCGCATACAGAACCAGCGGGGAGTATGCGACGAATCGCTTTTCCCGGGCAAGTGCGTGCGCGTGCTCGAGAATGCGGAAGGCAAGCCCGCCATAGAAAAACAACTGGATAATTATTTGTTATAAAATGCTGGAAACACAAAAAAGCGGTCCTTGCGGGCCGCTTTTTGTGTGGATGTTAAGAAGTTTTACTTGAGGTTTCTGCCGCGCAGGTTGAAGTAGCGGATGCTTCCGTCGCGGAGCGTCCTTTCAACCTGGACAACGCCGTTCTTGAACACGAGGCGGCTGCCTTCTGCCTGCTTCTTGAAGTTTGTCTTGGTGAGCGGAATCTTGTCGACATCGTACTTTTCCGGAGTGTCGGACCCGATTTCGTAAACATTGCCTGTGGCGGTGATGGCCTGGAGCGAGCCTGCGAGGTAGGCGAAAGGTGCGTTCCAGTTAATGGCGACCTCGTTCGTGGCGTAGCTGCAGGAGTTGTCGTAGTAGGACTTTGCCGGGGCGTCAGGCACAAGGAATTTCTTGGCACAGTCGTCGGCGGAGGAGTTCGGGCCACCTACGAGCATTCCCGGCACCGGGGCCTTGACGGAGTCGCCCTGGCTCGGACGGTGGTGCGGGTTCATGACCTGGTTCACGCCCCAGCCGGTGAGGTACGAAAGGTCGAGCGGGTTACGTCCCAGGAGGTAGTCGAGAATACCCTGGGCAGCGTCGAGGTACTTCTGTTCCTTGGTGAGGATGTAGGCGTGGATAAGGACCATGCCCTTGTTCGCGACAACGCTATTGGAACCCCAGTAGAAGTCTTCATTTCCGATGGCGAGGCCGTAGCCGTTGTTCACCTGGTCAATGTAGCTGTCGGCGAGGGTGAAGATGAGGATCTTTGCGGAGTCCACGTCGGCTTCATCGAAAATCTGCGGATTTGTGGCAATGGTGAATGCAGCGAGGGCGTACACGGTCTGCCATCCCTGGAGTTTGCGGCGGGGCTTGGTGAGCAGGTATTGGTGCATATCCTCGAGGAATTCCGGCTTCTGGGAAACACGGTAGAGTTCCGCCGCACCCCAGATCTGTTCGTCAACAGCGTTGCCGTCGGTGTAGGAACCTGTTCCCACGTCACTCGGCTGCGTGAAGAAGGCAAACGGGTTGTTGCGGGCCCACCAGCGGGCATCGGCTGCGGCCTTGGCGCACTTTTCGGCGAATTCCTTGTCGTACTTCTTGTAGATATCGGCTGCGAGAGCGGTAACACCCACAAAGTCCCAGGTGGCGGTCACGCTCTTGCCGATGGCGTAGCGCTGCTTGGTGGACTTTTCGGGGAGTACCATGCCTGCAAATTGCTTGGTGGTGAGCTTGTGGAACACGCCACCATCGTCGTCCTGCATGGTGAGCATCCATTCAATGTTCCAGCGGATTTCATCGAGCAGGTCAGGCACTTCGTTCTTGCTTTCGGGAATGTTCAGGTTGAGTGTGTCGAAGTAGGCCTTGTTCTGCTGGTAGAGCTGCAACAGGGTGTAGGTCGAAATGCCCGAGTTCACGATGTACTTGCCGTAGTCGCCGGCATCGTACCAGCCCTTTGCACCGTTGAATGTGCCGGTGAGGTCTTCCTTGCCGGTGGATTCGTGGTACATGACTGCGGTATCCGGGGTGCCCATGGCGCGGGCGTACTTGCCGGCGTATTCCTCTTCGAGAGCGGTGGAGGAACGCTGGAAGTAGAAGAACTTGATGGAGGCCTTGGTCACATCTTCAAGGGCGTTGTCGGCAATCACGATGGGGTGGCCTACGGCCGAGTCGCCCACGTATGCCTGGTAGATACCCGGCGTCTTGAGTTCCGTAAAGTCGATGAGCGATGCTTCCTCGTTGGCGGGCTTCCACATGGAGGCTTCCGGGGCCGTTACGGTGAGGGCGGTGTTGCCGTCCTTATCCTTGAATACGACATCCTTGCCGGCGGCATCGATGATGGCAATCTGCTTGAGACCATTGGTCATGAAGCCGACCTGGTTCTGGTATGCCGTTGCGGCAAAAATCGCAGGTGCCGCGACGGCCGAGATGAGGAGAATCTTTTTCATGTTCATAGGAACCTTCCCTTGTTTTGCTATCAAATCTAAATCGCGAAACGCCGGTGGGGTATATGCGGTGGATACAAAAGTGTTTTCTCTTGAAAACAAGGGCCTTTTTGTTTACGGGCGTGTCCGATAAAGCTCAAAAATTACAAAGGTTTACCGAAAAAGCCCTTATTTTGCCTGCAAAAGATGTATATTGTCCCATAGGCAAAAGGTGCGGAATATGTAGGACCGCCAAATAGGAATGCTAAAATAGAAAGGAAAGCAAAAATGGCTGCAGAAAACAAGATTCTTGAACGTGCCGAAATGTACTTGCGTAAGCTCTCGTGCGGGGTGAACCCCCTGACCGAGGAAACCCTGCCCGAAGGCGATACTTGCCGGCAGGAACGTATCAGTAAGTGCCTCCTTTACGTTGCCGATTACCTGCAGCAGATAGTTTGTCCTAAACCGAAGGTCGCAAAGGCCGAAAAACAGGAAAAGCCCAAGCGCAAGAGTGAATTTCCGAACCAGGAACTAGCCCTATCGGAAGAGGCTATTGCGAAGTTTGAATTCTCCGAGGAACCGCTCTCGCTCTCGGCCATCGTGCGCCGGGTGAACGCGCTCATTCCCGAGGGTAGCGGCATGATCCCCCTCATGTATGCCGATGTGGCCGAGGTGCTTACCCAGGAAGGCTACCTCCAGAAGCAGGAGGGCGCGGCCGGCAAGGAGACCAACCTGCCGACCCCGCAGGGTGAGGAGAAGGGCTTCTCGCGTGTGGAAGAAGACATCCGCGGGCATTTCTCGATTTTCACCAAGTGCAATACGGAAGCGCAGAAGTTCGTGGTTGAAAACATCCAGAAGGCGGTGGTGCAGGCGAATGCCCGCCTGGCTAGGCGCAATGCGGAAAGGGCCGCCCGCGAGGCATCGCGCCCTGCAGACAGTTCTGCGGATGCCGGAGTGCGCCCCGGCAAAGAAAAGTTCCACCTCACGGAGACGCAAATCGGGAGTTTCGCCGTCGATGAATCGCCCCTGCCGGTCAGCGAGATTGCGCGTCGCCTGAATGCGCTGCTCCCCGAGGGTTCGAACATCGAGCAACTGTACTTCAAGAAGATTCGCGACTGGTTTGTTGCGCAGGGCATGCTCGAGGAACGCAAGAGCGTCGTTGGGAAGGTCTCGTTCTCGCCTACGGAACAGGGTATTGCCGCCGGGATTCTCGTGGACAAGCGCATCGGCAAGAACGGCGAGGAATACGAGGCCGTGCTCTACAATGCGGCTGCCCAGAAGCTCGTGCTTGACCACGTGAACGAACTCGCTTAACCGGATTTAAACGCAAAAGACGCAGGCCCTCACGAGCCTGCGTTTTCTAATTGCACGTCATCCTGCCGCAAAGCGGCGGGATCCATACATTTTATACCTGCGCTTGATTAGCGCACGACCTTGCGGTCTTCTTCAGTCATCTTGAGGAAGTCGGCGACGGTCATAGAACCCTTGTCCCCTTCTTTACGGCGGCGAACAGAGACAACACCATCGGCAACTTCCTTCTCACCGACGATGAGGAGGTAAGGCACCTTCTGCAATTCGCACTGGCGGATCTTGTAGCCGAGCTTTTCGTTGGATTCGTCAACTTCGACGCGGACGCCGGCGTTCACGAGTTCCTTCTCGACCTTCTTCGCGTAGTCAGCGAACTTTTCAGAAATCGGGAGCACGCGGGCCTGAACCGGAGCGAGCCACAGCGGGAAATCGCCCATGAATTCTTCGATAAGAATACCGAGGAAGCGTTCGATGGAACCGACGGCTGCACGGTGCAGC
>JAGAAW010000034.1 GCA_017615055.1 Fibrobacter sp. | reverse complement strand
CTCCCGCACCTGCTCCACAGGCTCCCGTAGCTGCCCCGGCACCCGCTGATGTTCAGCCTGTCGCCGCGCCTGCTCAGCCGGCCCCGGAAACTCAGCCTGCAGCACAACCCGCCGCCGCTCCTGCCCCTGCTCCGGCCCAAACTGCTGGTGCCCAAGCATCTGACGGTCAGGGAACTACGGTTTCCGTGTTCGTCAAAAGCCCCGAAGAAATCCGGAAGTTGAAAGAAGAACTCAAGAGCTTGCAGACCATGGCGGGCGATTCCAACCCCGAGGTTGCCGCCCTCTTGAAACGCGCGAACCGCATTGCCGAGATGAACGACCGGTGCTCCTCCGTTTCGCTGAACGACCTGCTCGATACGACCTGTGCAAGGTTCTATGAGGTAGAACTTCCCACCTTCGAAAACGACTACATGGAATTGACCGGTGAGGTTAGGCTTGGTTCCATGCGCATGGCGACCACCTTCGAGGAACGTATCCGCCAGCTGGCGAGCTGCTCCGAGGCCCTCACCAGCATTGTGAAGAGCCGTGAACAGTTGCTGCGCCTGCGCGGTAACGTATACCTGGAGCCCATCAACTTCGAGGGCGACTTCGATGCCGAGTACGATTTCGCACTTTCATACGATAGTGCGCGCGTGAGCCAGCAACAGAGGCTTGCGAACCTGTGGATTGAAAAATGTAGCCCCATCGTGGTGCGCCAGTCGGGCAAGGAATTCGCGCCGATGTTCATTGCCACGTTGAAGATGAAGAACGACTCTCTGAACAAGGCGGGCTCGAACGTGAAGTTCATGATGAACCAGAAGACCATGTCGCTGCGTGTGGACATGCGCCGCCCCGTGAATGGCGCCTACTACCTGAATGGTATACGCCTGTTCGAGAAAACCATCGATGCCGACAAGAAGTATTCGAACCTGTTCTTCGATATCAAGAACAAGAAGGCGGAACTCATCCAGCCGAAGGATGCCGTGCTCCAGAAGTTCGAGGGCAAGCAGGTGTTCAAGAAGCTGAAGAAGATGGAGATGGTGGGTCGCTGGGCCTGGGATACCGAGAAATTGCCCGACGAGGTGGTACAGGCCAACTCGACGGATGATTCCGAGCAGATGACCGCCGAGGACTCGCTTACTTACAAGGAGGGCCTTGCCGAACTCGAGCGCGCTCTGGCCGAAGATGCCGCGATAAAGCAGGCTGCGGCTGATTCTGCAGCGAAGGCCGCGGCGGGTAAGTCTGGCGGGGAAGTTTCAAAGTCTAGGGTGCATTGGATTCCGTTGGCCATTGCGGGTGCCGTCGCTGTGACGGGCGGCGTACTTGCAGCGGTGTTCAATAGCAAGGCGAAGTCGGCGAGCGAGGAAACTCCGAATAACCCCGACGAGTACAACGACATGCACGACCGTGCCGAAAAGAACCAGTTATTGCGTAACATTTCCATAGGTGTCGCCGCACTCGGAGTCGTGGGTATCGGCGTAACGTTCCTTTTCTAGGGAGGGCTGATTTATGAACTCAGAATTCGGAATTAAGAAACAGAATTGTCATTGCGAGCCGAAGGCGAAGCAATCTCTAGCCATCATCGCTATCCTCCTCACGGCCTTCCTTTCCGCCTGTTCCGACTACGTGGACAAGATCGAGGGCGACTACAAGGAGCAGTTTGGCGACAAGGAAAAGTACTTCGAGAACTTGAATGGTGTAAACTGGGACTTGGCCAATGTATGTAAGACTGGCACGTGGTTCTGGTGCGTTGCGCAGGACGATGCGTATGTTACCTCGAATAAAGGCATCATAAATACGCATGTTTCGGGAGATACGAAATTTTCGTTCTTGGCTGTCGATGACAATTCCTACAATTATTCAACGAACACTCTCGGTGACGATCTGTTGCCTTATCTGCGTCGTAATGGTGGCATTACGGTTGGCGTGAGTGGTTCCGGCAAGGTGGATGCGGGTATTGTTATCAATACTGGGGATTACCTAAGCGAACTTCATGACAACAATGTTGTTGTTGCCTACGAAAACAGCTGCTCCGGCGTGAAAATTAATTTGGATATTGTGGCGGCAAAGGACTACATGTGGAGGGGCTCACAAATTGATGAGGGAACGGTCCTTTATCGGTATAGCGGAAGTCTCCCGACATCTGGTTTCCAGGTGTTGACCATCAATCCGGACAATCTCGACATTGAACGCGGTGACACCAAGTGGAGAAACGTAGAATTTGAAATCGATAATGGCGGAAATAGGGATAGGTTTACCACGAACATCTCGATTGAATTTTCGGAGGCCTGCGAGTCTTCTAATGGTGGTCTTACCCTTGTGGGTGTGGGCCTTGTTCCTGTCGAAAGGTCGAGCAGTTCCAGCAATGGTGGCTCGGCGAAGTCGAGCAGTTCCAGCAACAAGGGCGGAACTACAACATCGGGAAGTTCTACGGAAAAAGTTGAACTTGCAGAAAATGCAGTAACTTGTGAACCGGAAGTCAGCAAGATTAAGGTTGGCGAAAGCGTCAAGTGGAAGTTTACGCTGTCGCAGGAAGCATTCGACATGATTCCTGAAGCGGCTCGAATGGCTATTCATTCTGTATGGGCTTTCGAAGGTGCAGACAAGAGTTCGTCGGCAAAGGATGGTCCTAGTATGGTCTCGTACGACATATCCTATTCGACCAGCGGAACAAAGAAAGCCACGTTGGATTTCAAGGCTGGAAATTTCTACGGAACATTTACCTGTTCCACTCTTGAAGTCGTTGAAGACGAGACCGCGTCTAGCAGCAGCTCGACGAAATCCAGCAGCAGCACGGCGAAATCCAGCAGCAGCACGGCAAAGTCAAGTTCCAGTGCTACACCAGAGCCTGTGACTGGCTTCCTGTGGGATGGTTCCAAGAAGTTGGACCTTGTAAAGACGGATTTTGGTTCCGGCAATAAGTGGTATATCTTTACGGATGCCGATACCGACAGCGGTTCTACATATGTCTCGGTTCCCGAAGTCAACCCCTACGATGTGTGCTTGGGCAAGTGCATCGGGGTGAAGTTCGGTGAGCCAGTGGGTAACAATGAAAGGCAACCTTATGCGGGAGTCGGGTTCGACTTGGGTGAGAGCGGAGCCATATACGATGTGTCGGGATGGCAGGGCATCTGCATCGCATACCAGAGCATCATCACAAGTCAAAGTTCAGCAGAATTAAGGGTGGATCTACGCCCCTACGATTCGGATTATTACGGTTACAACATTCCTGCTCATACACTCCCTGTCAATGTGACGGACGATTACCGCATAGAGAATATATTGTGGAGTGAATTTGCGCAGCGGTGGAATGATACGGATGAACTTTCGGGCACCGAGGTTGCGGCTATGCTCAGGGGCATAAGCATCTCCCTTGAATCTGATCCGAATACAGTAGCATACCTCAACATCTACCAGATTGGTAGCTATGGACAGTGCGGTCACGTGAATGCGACGAGCGTTGATATGTCGCTGTTCCCGTTCCCTGAGTCCAGTAGCAGCAGTGAAAATCCGCAGGTGACGTGCGCAAATGATGATCTGTGGTGTGGCCCGCAAGGTATATATATGGTTCTTACGGGTCTTGATGCTGGCGATGAAACCTCCGGTTACTGGTTCAGTTATGCTGATGATGCCGATGGTGGACAATCCAAGATTGACTGGCCGGTTGAACGCGGTAATGAATATTCGCCCGATGCTTTTGACCCGGTAATTGATTACTGTGGCGGCCTTTGTGGAACGTATACGTTAACTAAGGGTACGCTGGAATATGACCCGTATGTGGGAGTCGGCTTCTCTATCGCGGGGACAAAGGATGGCTCTTCCGAGCCGGTCCCTGCCGATGCCTCGGACTGGGGAGGTGTGTGCATTACCTATACGGCGGACAATGCTGCTGGATTGATCCTGGATCTGGGAGATGCGAAAAATGCGGAACTTGCTAGTGATAAGCCTTTTGTAACTTTAGGAAAAACGACAGTTCCGCAAGAAAAGTGCTTTACTTGGTCGCAGTTCAAGCAGGGTGGCTGGGGTGTTTATAAGGGTGGAACAACGATATCCGGTTACGAAGCCTCTAAAATTCTGGTTTACTTGAACTTTGAAATTCAGGCAAAGACCGGCACGACAGGTGGTTTCAATGTTATCCGGTTGAGAAAAAATCCGGACGGGATTAATTCCTCTCCTTTCGCTTGGTGTGGCGACCTGTGGTGCGGGCCGACGGACGAAGTGGGAAGAGTAAACACTGGTTTTGATGATTATTCCGGTTATTGGTTTACTTTCAATGATGCTAATGATCTCGGCCATTCTTATATCTCTTTCCCGGCAGATGTAGAAGAGGATGAATACAATAATTTTTATGGGCCTCTTATTAGAGCCTACAAAGGAATAGTAGGCTCTGTCAACCTGGGTGAGGGGTATGATTATCCGTATGCCGGATTTGCGTTCAATGTATATGATGAATACGGTACTGGTACTAATATTACGGATTGGGGCGGCGTCTGTCTGGTTTATCGCTCCACGCTGGGTTTCAGTATAGAACTTCAAGACGAATCCAATGTAACAGACTACAACAATTACAAGGCGACTGTAGCCAAGTCGGCTACAATAAGTGCGGTCGATTTCCTGTGGTCTGATTTTAAGCAGGGAACAGGGTGGGGCGAAACTGTTGCCCAAGCTACCGTTCTTTCCAATGTCAGTAGGATTAAATTAACGTACGAGGGTGCCGCAGGCACCTCCGGTGTGGCGGAAATATATTCCATCGGTCACCCAGGAACGTGTAGCCGGCCGCCTGATTATTCGTCATCGTCTTCTTACATATTTGCTTCGTCATCATCTAGTAGCGAGTCGAACCCCGCTTGGGAATATTTGAATCCGGCTATTGAATATGGGGAGTTTACAGATGAACGCGATGGACAGGTTTATAAGACTGTCGTGATTGGAAAGCAGGTCTGGATGGCGCAGAACTTGAATTATGCGTATTTGGCTGGAACGGCCGAATTGGATTCGTCTAGTTTCTGTTACAATAACGATCCAGATAGTTGTGCCAAATACGGTAGGTCGTATCTGTGGAGCGCTGCTATGGATTCGTCGATGGTGTTCTCGACAACAACGGGTATAGGCTGTGGTTATTATGATACCTGTTCAGTTGTTGTTCCTTACCAGGGAATTTGTCCGGCTGGTTGGCGCCTGCCGAGCAAGAATGATTGGGAAATATTGTTTAACTATGTAGGTGATGGTGAAAATGTAGGAAGCGTACTGAAAACCAAAACTGGATGGGGCCTCATATTGGGCGACAGCTACAACAGTTATAATGGTACAGATGATTATGGCTTTTCCGCTAATCCTACCGCATACAGAGGCGGTAATGGTAAATATGGTATAGAAGCCGATGCGTATTTCTGGAGTTCCCATCAGGATCACCATACGGTTTGGCTACGTGGTGGAAACAACCGTTTGTCTGTTTCTTATAACGGAGCGTCCCCGAATGAAGCAATATCGGTTCGTTGTGTCCATGACCTTGTAGAGAAACCTTTGTCGGGTTCATTCATCGATGAACGCGACGGGCGTACATACAACTTTGTCAAGATTGGCAATCAGACTTGGATGGCGCAAAACCTTAACTATGCAACAGAAAACAGACGTTGCTATGCGGGTCTTGACGACACGGCTAGTTGTAATCTCTATGGAGGTCTTTACACATGGGCCGATGCAGTTGGATATTCAGATGACGAATGCGGTTATGGTTACAATTGTGAATTTGAATCGCAAATACAGGGTATTTGCCCCAATGGTTGGCATATGCCAAGTCGTGCTGAATTCGCAACCCTGGCAGAAGATGTCGGTGGTTATGGTGGCCTGATGCTTAAGTCTACAACTGGCTGGCATTATTGGGATGAGGGGTATGATGGGTTAGATGCTCTTGGGTTTAATGGAATTCCCACGGGAGTATGGACTCGCGGTGAATATGGCAAGCCTGACAATATGGCTTATACGGCGGTTTATTGGGCTGCGACAGAAACCAATGCCTATGAAGCACGTTACATGTTGTTACGAGACCGAAGCAAGTCGATTGAATTGATGTACGAATATAAGGACAACTACTATAGTGTCCGCTGCGTGCAGGACGAAGACTAACATTTCTGCCGCTCCGACAATGTGAACAAATTCAAAGCCGTCCCTAAAGGGCCGGCTTTTCATACAGAGAATTATTACTTGATGACTTCGACAGTCAACTTGTTAAAGGCAATTTTGCCGCCTTCCCGCAGTTCCAGGGCTGCACGGAAGGTGGTTTCGTTTTTCTTGAACGGCTCCAGCACGGGGGTCGCTTTTTCTTTTAGAAGTTTTTCTACTTCTTCGTCGCTGAATTTGCGCTGGTAGAATACCTGCGGGATGCCGTAGTTGCATTGCGGGCATACGTAGGCTGCATCTTGCTGGCCGCCTTGCTGGTTTGTACCGCTGCGGAACCGCAGGCTGTCGCCGCATACGGGGCAGGGGAGGTCCCTGTGCTGGAATTCGAATACGGTGCGGCCCTTGTCTGCGCCTTCGCCCCACTTGAGGGCTGCCGCGAATTCGGTGCCCTTTTTGCTCTTGAATTTTTGGATGAGCGGCGTGCGGCCAGTTGTGAATAGCGCGCTGATTTCCTTTGCCGTGAGTGCATGCCCGGCGATGGTCTTGAATAAGGTAAAACTACACGCTTTTGTCATGCCGGACCCCGTTCCGGCATCACCGTTTTCAGTGCTCGCAGTGCAGAAAATCGCGTTCTTGTTTTCTTCGAGCAACCCGCCGCACAGCGGGCACTTGTAATCCGTCTTTTGCCCGTGGAACTTGCCGTCGCTCTCGAACTCGAAATTGATATTGAAATCCTTGTCGAGCGTGAGCTTGGCCGAGAATTCGGTGCCTTTCTTGCTCTTGAAGCCGGAAATCGGGCCGACGGTTTCGCCGGCGAGGAGCGCCTTGACTTCGGAGTGGGCGAGCATCTTGCCTGCCACGGTGTGCCCGAACCTGAATCCACATTCCGCATTGGGGCACACGTAGCCCCACGGGGCTACGTCGAGCGCGCCACCGCACTTGGGGCAGTTTAACTTTTCGGTCGCGGTCTCGCGCTCGAACTGGCAGGCATAGCGGGCATGCAGGTCCACAAAAAGTTGCTTCACGTACTCCACAATGCCGTCACGGAATTCTACCGGCGAAAGGGTGCCCTTTTCGACCTGCGAGAGCTTGTATTCCCATTCACCGGTCATTTCGGGCGATTTCACTTTCTCGTCCATCAGGGCGATGACTTCGCGCCCGCGGGCGGTACTCACCAGGTAATTCTTCTGCGCCTCGATGAACCCGCGCTTCTTGAGCGTCTCGATGATGCCCGCCTGCGTGGCCGGAGTGCCGAGCCCGCGGTCTTTCATGGCTTCGGCGAGTTCCTCGTTCTCGATTTGTTTGCCGGCGGTCTTCATTGCGGCAAGGAGCGTCGCCTCGGTGTAGTATTTGGGCTTGCTCTTCTTTTTCTTCTGCAGTTCCACGCTGTCGAAGGTGGAGGTGTCGCCCACGTTCCATTCCGGGAAGGATTCGACCAGGTTCGTGATTTCGTCACTGTCGTTCGCTGCGCCGCCTTCGCCCGAGTTGTCACCCCGGACTTGTTCCGGGGTCGCCGATGAGTCGCCTTCGCCCTTTTTCTTTTTGCTCGTCTTCTTCTTCTCTTCCTTGACGATGGCGCGGAATCCCATGTCCTCGTTGCGCTTCAGCTTCAATCTAAACTGGTCTGGATCCTTCGACTCCGCTACCGCTCCGCTCAGGATGACCTCCATCTCGCTCCATACGTACGGCTTCAGCCATGCCTGCACGAAGCGTTCCTTCGCCAAGTCGTAAATCTTCTGCTCCATTTCGGGCAGCCCGTTCGGGGTTTCTCCGGTCGGGATGATGGCGAAGTGGTCGGTCACCTTGCTCGAGTTGATGAATACGAAGTTTTCTCCTTCGCTGCGCATTACGCCCTTCTGTTCGGGGCTTGCGAGCCTCTGGGCGAGCGCGTAGGCCTCCTGCTTCATGGTATCGGGCAGGTACTGCGAGTCGGTACGCGGGTAGGTGAGGAGTTTCTTTTCGTAGAGGTTCTGTGCGCAGTCCAAGACCTGCTGGGCGCTGAACTTGAAACGCTTGTTGCCTTCTTTCTGAAGTTCCGTGAGGTCGAAGGGCTTCTGCGGGAACTGCTTCTTCTGCTGCGTGTCGATTTTTGCGATGGTCGCCGGTGCGGGCGACTTGCAGCGCTCCGCGACCGCGTTCGCTTCAGATTCTTTTTCAAAAACCGCTACTTTCAGGCCTTCGGACTTCTTGTCTGAATCCTTCGCGTCTGTTTCTTGCTTGACCAGCTGCGCCTGGAACCCTTTCCACGTTCCGACGACGCTGTAGTAGAACAATTCCTTGAACTGCTCCACGATGGTGTCGCGTTCCACGACCAGGTTGAGTGTCGGGGTCTGCACGCGCCCTACCGAAATCATTTTCCCGCGCCCTGCGGTAAGCGTGTAGGCGCGCGTCGCGTTGAGACCCACCATCCAGTCGGCGCGCTGGCGCAGCCTTGCGGCATAGCTCAGGTTTACGCGCTGTGTGGCGTCTTCCAGGTTCTTCCACGCCTTGTCCAGGTCCTTTGCCACGTAGCTGTTCACCCACAGGCGCTTGATCTGCTTCTGCTTGAATGATGGCGTGAAGTCGAGTACCAGGTCGAAAATCAGGTTACCTTCGCGGCCGGCATCCGCGCCGTTCACGAGCACGTCGGCCTGCTCCATCATCTGGCGCACAACGTTCAGCTGCTTCTTGGTGCTCTCGATTTCCATGAGGCGGAATTTTTCGGGCAACAGCGGGAGGTTCGAGAGCCGCCAGCCGCCCTCGTAGCCGGGGTAGGCATCGAGCGGCGCAAGCGTTATCAGGTGGCCCACGCACCAGGTGATGCAGTGGTTCTTGCCGATGAGGCATCCGTCGCCTTGCGTGAACTTCTCGCCCTCGATGCGTTCGAGCATCGGGCGGTAGTGTTGGTTTGCAACGGAAGGTTTTTCGGCGACGAGGAGAATCATTCCGGTAGAAATATAGCATCTCGGATTGTTGCACTTTGTGTTGTGCTGTGCGATGTGCGAGATAACTTTGCGTGAATGGTGGAGAACGTTTTGCGAACTGGGTGGGAACACCGCGAGAACATATTTCAGTGTAAAGTAAGATTTTACAACCACTTTGCCGAAAAAAATGCTAAAATTATATTTGTAGGCGTGAGGATCTCGGGTCAAGCGTCTACAAATTAGCCCCTGTCACCCCGGCAGGGGCTTTTTATTTACCCCTGTATACACAAAATCATTCTTTTACCGTTCCCTTTCGGGCGCGGGGAGGCTATTTTTATACCTGAGTGTGAGGCGTGTTGCCTCACTGGAATGTGGCGGGCTGAACCGTCGTCAAAAAGCAAAGGGATTGAAAATGATCGACGTGAAGGGCAAATGGACCTTGATTACCGGCGGCTGCCGTGGTGTGGGCCGTCTCACTGCTATCGAGATGGCTAAGCTCGGTGCAAACATCATCTTGCAGGGCCGTGACAAGGCTCATGCCGAACCCGTGATTGCCGAACTCAAGAAGTACGGCGTCGAGGTGCGTGCCGTGGGCTGCAACTTGGAAAGCGAAGTTGAAATCGATGCCGCTCTCGCCGAAATCGATAGCTGGGGCGTGCAGGTGGACCTCGTGTTCAACAACGCGGGTCTCATGAGCCACTATTTCACCGATTACCTGACCAACACGATGGATGATTTCCACCATGCGATGGCCGTGAACTTCTTTGCCCCCATCAAGATTGCCTACCACTTCTTGCCGGGCATGATCGCGCGCGGTTTTGGCCGCATGCAGCTCACCACGAGCGGTATCGCGAACGAGCCGGAACTGATGGGCTACGCCTGCGCGAAGGCTGCCCTGACCAAGTTTGTAAAGGATTTCGCCTGCAAGCTGAATGGCACCGACGTGATGATGAACGTGATGGATCCGGGCTGGCTCCGCACGGACCTTGGCGGTCCGAACGCCCCCAACGCTCCCGAAACAGTGATTCCGGGGTCCATGGTTTCCGTGCTGCTCGATGACAAGAAGAGTGGCCGCTGGTTCAGTGCCCAGGAATTTACCGGGATGAGTCTTGCTGACGCCCTCGAGAAGGGCAAATCAGTCGAAGCTTAGTATAGCCCAGTCCAATCGCTTTCCAGAACAGGTCGACGAGCGTACCTGCTACGAACGAAAGCGCAATAAGCAGAATCAGCGAGAGAATCGCGTATCTCGGGGTCGTGACCACTTTGGACATGACCCCGAAATAGTAGCAGAAGAACGTGTGGATAAGCCACATGTTCGTGCTCTGCTTGCCGAGCTGCACAAATCCGCTACGAAGGACTTTTACCCTCTTTACGATATCTATGGTCGCTACCGTCAGGGCGGGGATAAAGAAGATGTCGAACTTGTCGCCGATTTCGCTCTGGCGCAGGAAAATCACGGCCATCCAGATGGCGATGTCGGTAACGGGGTTCAGTATGCCGTTCTTTTTCATGGATTCGTTCAGACGGTCGAGAATCCCGTTCCTTGCGACAATTGCTCCCATCCAGAAGCAGGCGGCATAGGGAGCCGTCTGGCAGAAGAACTTGATGTAGAGCATGTTCGTGCCGAGTACGCCGAGGGTCTGGTTCTTGATGACACCTGGGAATATATTCGTCATGAGGATGGTGACGACAATGGCGAGGAAGATGTTCACCCGCATGGAGAACTTGTCGATGATGGCACGGATGAGCGGGAAGGTAATGAGTGCGAAAGCGTAGCTAATCAGGAACCACCATTCCCTGTTGTAGGTCGAGGTGAATCCGAGGAAGTTGGAGATGATTTCCTTGAGGGAGAAATTTGCAAACCTGGTGTAGATAAATGCGTCCTGGCAGTGCGCTCCCTGTGTCGAAAAGAATATGAAGCCGATAGGGATGAATATCAGGAAAACTTTCCAGTAGGCGAAGTAGAGCTTCTTGAGCTTGCCGACCAGGTCGTACTTTTTGCCGAACTGGCTCAGGTAGGTGCCGTATCCGCCAAAAAAGAAGAACATCGGGACACAGATCTTGCCGAAGAACCCGAAGTATATGGTGGAGGGGATTCCGAAGATCGTGAACATGTACTCAAGAGGTTCGCCAGCCGTACGCGTGCTGAAACACCACAGGTGGTGCATGAGCATAAGTATGATGGCGACAGCCTTCATTATCCGGGTGTCATCAACGGTCAGGAACTTGTCGGTCTGGATAGGTTCGTTTGTCATTTCAAGGCAATAATAGGAATTATGACGCTCTTTGACATTGCAAAATACCCAAATGGTGCATATTGACTATATTTCAGTATATGAACAACAATTCTTCACGTACCAAACTTCGCGACGAAGTCTATACCCAGATGATGGTGGCGCAGGCGCGCCTCAGTAAGGACCAGAATACGCAGATGGGGGCTGTGCTCGTGAGTGCCGACGGCCGCGTTATCAGTACCGGCTACAACGGTGCACCGGCGGGATTCGATGACGATACCGTGCCCTACACCCGTGAAAAGCAGTTGCTTGCGTACGACCTGCTTGATGCCGATACGGGCGAGCTTATCAGCCACCATGAGTTCGAGGCGAACAAGTACCCCTTCATGGTGCATGCAGAAATCAACGCGCTCCACTATGCACGTGGCAAGGTCCCTGCAGGCTCCAAGCTGTACGTGATCGGGTTCCCATGCGAACGTTGCGCCCTTGACGTGAGCCTTTCGGGTGTTTCCGAGGTGTTTGTGACCAAGGATGACTACGACCCGAAATCGACCCTCAACAACAGCCGCGATACCGCCTACTACATGTTTGCCCAGGCCCATATCGTGGTGACGCTCTGCGGCAAGCGCATCCGTCCGGTGGTCTCGAAGCCTGCCAAATAGTACGCGCCTGCGGTTAGGTAGTCCCTATGCTCCTGATCAGGAAACTGTTCGCCTGTCTTTTGCCAGCATGCCTTTTGCTTGCTTGCGGCAATGCGGAGACGATTCTTGATAATCCGGATGTAGAAGACGCTGTCCCTGTTGTGGAATCATCTTCGTCGTCATCGCTGGGGAGGTTTGATCCTCAATATGGAGCGGATTCGTCTTTAGGTGAACCGGTTGATACCGCAGGCATTGTCGCTCTTGAGCTAGGGGCATGTACGGATGGACGCAAGGGAGATATCGCTCGCACGACTTTTTGTGGCTCGACTTGCTACGTGATTTGTGATTCTTCACAATGGCGCTATGCCACGATGGACGAGCGGGATGTCGAAGGCTTCCCCGCAGATACCATTGAAGGGGCGATTCTCAAGGGCAAGCTATTGAGCCTTGACCGGGTCTACGTGTTTGAAGATGGAATTTGGCGCCCCCTGACTTTTGTGGAGAAGAACCTTGGTTATTGCGATAGTGCCGTTTATGACAAGATAGATAGTGTTCGCGGGTCCTACTACTACTGTATGGCTTCCGATGGCGATGATAATGCTGAATGGGCCGAGATTTCGGCTGTGCAGACGGATTACTTCTTGCTACCGGACAGTGCCGAGGAGGAGGATCTCTCGTATGGAGCACGTTCGGGTCGGTATTTCTTGTTCAGGAAGGGTAACTGGCACATGGCGATTATCGAGGATATCCTTGGGTACTGTTTTGATGAACGCGAAGGCCTGGTATTCAAGTTTGCTAATGGTTATGTTGTATGCAGGTCCGATATGTGGGTACCTGCGCTTCGCGAGGATGTTCTCGGCAAGTGCAATGAGATGTTTGAGGGGAGCATAAGGCGTGTGCGTGCCCTGGAATTTAGGTGCGACTCAGGAACGTGGGTGGCGACCAATTTGCATTCGCACGCGATAGATTCAGCATTCTACTGGGATGCTTCTGTTGATGACCTAGGTCAAGTCCGCCTTGATTCGGCCACGAAAACAGCTGGGTATTTCTATGAATACACGGACTTGCCTTTTAGCGGAAACTCTTCTCTTGTTTACCCTATGAGCGTGAATACGATGGGGTCTGCACTTCGGCTGGCACCGCTTATAGCTGAATATCAAGGTATATCTGTGGCAGCAAATATTGATGGCGGTTACTCGAAGCCGTTTGCCGGCCTCGGTTTCAACTTGTGGAATGGAAACGTATGGAGCGATTCCTCGGAGGGCGTGGACATCCGGCACTGGAAGGGGCTGTGTATTGCCTATGAGTCCGAGGCTCCGCTTACTTTGGCGATAGCCCCTGAAGGGGGGTATATTCTTGAAGCGGGAAATTTCCACAAGGTTAGGCTAGAAGCTAGATCGGGTGTACAGGTGGTCGAAATCCCGTTCGAGGAGTTCGTGCAGGATTCCGGCTATGGAAACCCGGAAAGTCTTGACGTGGTTCTTGCTTCGGCGGCATCCATCCTTTTCTATGTCGAAAGTAGCGCCCTGCAAAAATTCTGGTTTACGATAGACGCGATTGGCAGCCTTCACGAGTGCTCCCGCTGGCGTGAACCCGGGATAAAGTAGACGGTAAGCGGGAGTGGCCTATGGCTAGTCCTTAAGGCAACGGACAGAGTATCCGATGTTATCATTGGTGTTGTACAGGTACGCAACGTCTTCGTTGTCGAGCAGGTTCATGTAGTACATACCCCCAACCAGAAATAGCGTTTTTTACTTATTTACAACTTACAAAAAAGACTTGATTTTTTTTATTATTTAATTTATTTTCAATAATGCAGAAAAACATTTTGCAATGCTGATTGACTTGCCTCGGCGTCAGTATCATACAAAAGAGGCTAAAAAAATAGAGGTTGAAAATGATTACTAAAGCCGTTCAGAGAGATCAATGGGTTGATATTTATTGCGATAGTTCCAGCGGGTCAATAAGTGTTGTTGGAACATTATTGGGATTCACCTCAACCTCAGTGACCATAAGAGATCGTGACGGCTGGATCAATGAATATGATGCAAATGCTAATAAAACTACAAGTCACCACTAAAGCATCATCTAAACATCCAAAATGATTTCATCCTCGTTCCATTCGGAGCGAGTTTTCTTTTTTGAGACGAGGTAAAACAATCCTCGACCATTAGATTCCGTCATATCAGCTGGACAGATGAAGTCCCCAGGAGACAGAATTTTTTCAAATAACACTAAAAATTCACCAGAGGCTCTGTCGAGCCAAATCGTACACTTGGGCGGTCCATAGCAAAAAAGCCTGATTTTGTAAGCCCATCCAAGGCTGTTTTTTCACTACAGAATTGCAGAATTTCGACTGTTTCGGGCAATTTGCTCGCCGCAGCAGGTTTGCAGCTATACGGTCTGGCCTAACAGAGCCAAACGGCCATTTTCGCAGCGTTTACGCAGTTTTCGCTAAAAAGTACGGAATAGCCTGACAGAGCCCTACGATACGCTGCCTTTTTGTGCATTATTTTTGCGGGTGACACATTTTGTCGCTTGTATTTATTATATTAGTGCACATGGTAGCACTAAATAAAACCAAGGCAAAAAAAGAGATTGAGTTCCTGTGTACGGAATGTGGTAACACTACGCCCAAGTGGGTGGGCAAGTGCCCGTTCTGTGGAGCGTGGAATACGCTCAAGGAACATGCGGTAGAAGTCATCGATGGCCCTCGTGCAACCCGCGGGCTCGGAGGGCCTGTCCATCAGGTGGTTTCGCTCAAGGATGTCGCGACCGAGGACACGCGGCGGCTGAGCACCGCCAATACGGAATTTGACCGCGTGCTAGGGGGCGGGCTTGCGCCAGGTTCCCTGGTGCTCATCGGTGGCGATCCGGGTATCGGCAAGTCTACGCTCGTGCTTACGACGCTCGCCACGATGACAGCCGCCGGCGTCAAGTGCCTGTACGTATCGGGCGAGGAGAGCGCCTGCCAGGTAAAGCTTAGGAGCGAACGCCTGAGCGTATCCGGTTCCGACATGCTTCTCCTGTGCGAGACAAGCCTTGAGAAGATTCTAGAGCAGGCTAAAGAAATCAAGCCGCAGGTGCTGGTCATCGACTCTATCCAGACGGTCTACAAGGCAGACCTCTCGGGTACGCCCGGGAGTGCCACGCAACTGCGGGAATGCGCGCTCGACCTCATGGTGTTCGCGAAGAACACGGGCTGCATCACCATAATGATCGGGCACGTCACGAAGGACGGCCAGATTGCTGGCCCGCGCATCCTGGAGCACATGGTCGATACGGTCGTGTACTTCGAGGGCGACCGCAATCACCAGTACCGCCTGTTGCGCACCATCAAGAACCGCTTCGGCGCTACCGACGAGATTGGCGTGTTCGAGATGACGAGCCACGGGCTCATGCCGGTCGAAAATCCGAGTAAGGTCTTTCTGCAAGAGAACTCTCCGCCGACACCCGGGAGCGTGGTGTGCTGTGCGCTCGAGGGTTCGCGTGCGATGCTCTTCGAGACGCAGGCACTCGTGAACCAGACGGGGTTTGCCGTTCCCCAGCGTGTCGCCGCGGGTATCGATCCCAAGCGTCTCACGATTATCCTTGCCCTGCTGGAAAAGTTCGGCGGGGTGAGTATCGGCGCCTCCGATGTGTTTGCGAGCATTGCCGGCGGGATCAAGGTTTCGGATGCATCCTCGGACCTCGCGCTCGCTCTTGCCATCGCGAGCAACCACCTGGGGATCCCACTTGGCCGCCAGACCATCGCCGTGGGCGAGCTCGGTCTGTCGGGCGAGGTCCGGAGCGTGTCCCTGCTGGACCAGCGCCTGAAGGAGGCGCGCCGCCTCGGCATGGTGGAAGCGATTGTGCCTGCAAGCGGGCGCTTGCCCGAGGTGCTGGACGGCATGAAGGTCGTGCGCGTGCACAACCTCTCCGAAGTCATCTCCTGGCTTATGGATAAAAAAGGGTAGGCCGAACGAACGGTCATAAAAAAAGCCCCGCGATTGCGGGGCTTTTTAAAATCCTTTTTTAAGGCTATCGACTACTCGTCGTCGTCGTCAGACCTTCTTTTCTTTTTCTTTTTCTTCTTCGGCATAGCATCGTCAGCCACAGAGGACTTCTTGTTGCCCTTGCCCTGCACCACGACTTCGGCAGCCTTTTCACCCGGCTTGGTGAAGCCGTACTGGCGCGGTTCGAAACCGGAGGGGAACTTGGTGCGGCTATCGTAGATCACCTTCTTGGCGGTGAACTTCTCGATCTTGGCGTCGCTCAGGTCGGCACCGGAGAAGTCGACGTTCTGCATCTTGGTGTCGGCGTCGATCTTCACGTTCTTCATCTTGGCGTTGGTGAAGCGCACGTTGACGAGCTTGGCACCGGCGAAGCTTGCGCCGTTGAGCTGGGCACCGATGAAGTCGGTCTGTTCGATGGTGGAGTTCGCGAGGTTAGCCTTGTCCATGTCGGCACCGTCGAAGATGTTCTTCTTCACGTAGGCGCCATCGAAGACTGCCTTGGTCAGTTCGGTACCGCGGAATTCGCACTTGCTCACTTCGGTATCGAAGAACGAGGTCTTGCTCATCTTTGCCTTGTCGAAGTTGCTCTTCTTGACTGCGCCCTTGTCGAACACGACGCCGGTGAGGTCCTGGCCCTTGAACTGCATGCTGCTCAGGGTGGACTGGGCGAACTTGGCCTTCTGGAGCTGGGTCTTGGAGAGGTCGACGTCATCGAACTCGGTCAGGGAAAGGTCAGCTTCCTGCAGGTTCACGTTCTGGAACTCCACACCGCTGAAGTTGGCCTGGGAAAGACCGGCCTTGGAGAAGTTCACGTTGATGAGGTCGACGCCCTTGAAGTTGGCGGCGATGAGGTTACATGCCGTAAAGTCGGTCTTCACGATGGTCGCCTTCTTGAGGTTGACTTCGCCCATCAGGGAGCGGGAGAAGTTGGCGTTCGTGAGGTTTGCCTTGCTGAGGTCGGCCTTGGTAAGGTCTACGTCCATGACGGAGGCCTGGGTAAAGTCGGTCTTGCTGAAGTCGGTCTGGTCGGCCACCTTCATGGCATCGAGACGGGCGTTCTTGAAGTTCACGCTCGGGAACTGGCTACCGAGGAGCGTTGCACGGTAGAGGTCCGCCTCTTCCATGTCTGCGCCCTTGAAGTTCGAGTTACGGATGTCTGCACCACTGATGGTCACCTTCTTCAGGTTCGCATCCTTGAAATTCGCTTCGTTAATCACTGCGTTACGGAAAGAGACTTCCGGGAGCTGTGCGCCCTTGAAGTTGGGCTTTTCGCCGGCACTGCGCTGGAAGTCGGTAACACCCTTCTTGGCCTTGGCGTCGGAGAAGTTAAACCCGTCGATACGCTTGTCGCGGAAGGACGTATTGAGGTCCTGACCCGCGTAGTCCTGGGCAAAACTGCTTATAGCCAGTGCGCCGATGAGGCAGACACCAAGCTTCGAAATCTTCTTCATATTCATAGAGTACTATTCCTTTTATGGAAAACTAAACAACCTATAGCCCTAAAATAACTAAAAAAAAGTAAAAATTCTCACTTATTTAAAAAAAACACCATATTTTTTTGCTTAAAAAACTATTTTTGGCCCTAGAATGTCCGTTTTTAAGTTTCAAGCGTACGATTTGGTCGTCTGCGGGGCTGGTCCTGCAGGCCTGATGACCGCCTATACGTTTGCAAAAACGGCTGGAAGTTCCAAAAAGGTGCTGCTCCTGGACAAGAAGGAGCCCTGGAAGGAACCGATTTTCTGTGCCGAGGCGGTTTCTGCCGACAGGCTCTCTAAACTTTGGCCCATAGACCGGTCCTGGGTACGTGGAGACATCTCGGGAATCTACTTTACATCGCCCAAGCGTTACCGTGCCGAGTTCTACAGCAAGAACTGCGGCATGATTCTGGACCGTCCCAAGTTCCACCATTCCATTGCGGATGGCTGCGTGAATGTGGGGGCGGAATGCCATTTCGATACCGTGGTGAAGCGAATTTCCCGCAATGCGGATGGCTCCTGGAACCTGGATGTGCAGCCGAAGGCCGGCGAGTGCGAAACACTCTGTGCGAAGGCCGTCGTGGATGCGACAGGCCCCGGTTCGCGCCTAACTCGCGGGATAGAGTGCCTCGAGGGTATTGAATCGGGCGATACCGACCTGGAACCCGCAATCTTTGCAGTGGCGGAAGGCATTGAACACAGCCGCGAGCACATTGAACTCTTTTTCGGGAGCGACTTCCCGGACGGCTACGGCTGGATTTTCCCGCGCGATGGCGTGGAAGTGAATATCGGTTTTGTATTGGGCAAGAACGTGAGCCGCGAGGGCACGCTCCGCAAGATGCTGCTTGACTTTATCGCGAAGGACTACCCGCAGGCGAAGGTAAAGGCCGTGTATGGCGGCATGATTGCTTGTGGCCAGTCGGAAAAGCCCATGGCCAAGTGCGGGCTTTTCAAGGCGGGCGATGCGGCAAGCTGCATGAACCCCATCAGCCGCTCGGGTATCGTGGAAGCGCTCCTCTGCGGGTCCATTGTTGCCGGTGCTGTGATTGAATGGCTTGACGCGAAGACCGATGACGAACGGGAGAGCGTGGAACGCTCCGTGCTCGAGCGCTGGATGAAGGCTCTTGGCAAGTCGCACTTGCAGCTGCAGCGTGCAAAGGCCGGTTTCAACAGCATTTCGGATGCCCAGTTCGACCGTGCCGCCGAAAAGCTATCCAGGCTCCCGCGCGAAAAGCAGACATTGTTCCGCATATTCTTTACCGTCCTCCGTGCATGCCCGTCGCTTATTTGGAAGATGCGTTCGTTTATTTGCTAGGTGAATCTTATGTCGGGTACTATTGCAGAAAGGATTGAGGAAGTTCGCGCGAAGTTCGCTTCGTTCAGCGACCCCGATGACAAGTGGAAGTACCTGCTGGACCTTGCGCGTGCCCACCAGGGCATGGATGCAAGCCTCAAGGACGAGAAGTTCATTATCCAGGGCTGCGCCTCCACGATGTACCTCGTGCCCAAGTTTACGGGCGAGGTGATCCACTTCGAGATGGATGTGGAAGGCGGTACCACGAACCCGCTTATCAGCCGCGGCCTGGGAGCGCTTGCGCTCAAGGTTTACAACGATCTTGCCCCGAGCGAGATACTTTCGCTCGACCCGGTGTTCTTCCAGGACATCGGCCTGAACGTGGGGCTTTCTCCGACCCGCTCCAACGGGTTTGCGAGCCTCGTGAAACAAATTTATCTGTATGCGCGCGTCTATAGCGCGTTAGCCAAAAAATAGGGAGAAATATGGTTAGTTTCTTGAACGGGAAAAGCCCATTTGACGAAGCCGAAGAAAAACTCGAAGCCGGCGAGACCGTAAACGGCCGCCCGAAAATGCCGACCGGGCCCATCATGGGCTGGCAGGACGGTGTGTTCCTCCTGGTGGTGATTGCCCTTATCGTGGGTGGCTACCAGTACTACCAGTACGCGAAGAAGAAAAGCGCCGAGACGTTCGCTGCGTGCAATTCCATGTATGAGCTTGCCGTTGCGGGCGAGGCCGCGAAGTACCTGGAGGCGGAGACCTGCTACGAGGGCACGTGGGACCTCGGTTTCGTGAGCGACTCAATGGAAGTCTTGCGCCAGGATCGCCTGGGAGCCATTACCGACATGCGTAGCGCCCAGAAGGACTTGCTCCAGGACGCGAAGGATGCGCTTGAGGACGGCGATACGGCGAAGGCCACGACCATCGTGAAGGAATACAACGGAGCGATGTTCCTGACCCGCGACGACAAGAAACACTGGGAATCCATCGCGGCGATTGCGAAGTAAGCAGCCGTTTTTGTTTGAATGTCGCGTTTTCTACGGGAAAACGCGGCTTTTTTATTTTGTGAACAATTTTAATGCCCTGAATAATTATACATTGGGGTTATGGCTAGAATTGTAGAATTGGATGGAAAACGCCCAGAACTCGGGAACCGTGTATTTGTTGCTGACGGGGCATGCCTCGTGGGCGAGGTCTACGTGGGCGACGATTCCTCTGTGTTCTACAATGCTGTGTTGCGTGGTGACCTTGCCCCGATACGGGTGGGCGAGCGCACGAATATCCAGGATAACGTTACGGTTCATGTGTCGATGGACGTTCCGACGATTATCGGGAACGAGGTGACGGTGGGCCATAACGCTGTCTTGCATGCCTGCACTATCGATGATAACGTGCTTATCGGGATGGGCGCCATCGTGATGGACGGCGCGCACATCAAGAAGAATTGTATCGTGGGTGCGGGTGCCGTGGTGACGCAGGGGAAGGAATTCCCCGAGAACTCGCTGGTCGTGGGTTCGCCGGCACATGTGGTGCGCGAACTCACCGTAGATGAAATGGAAAAGGTCTGCGGTGGCATGCAGCGCTACATCGAAATCAAGGACATGCTTTTGCACGGGAACGGGTAATGGCATGAAGTTCTACTTTCTCATCAACCCGATTAGCGGCGGCGGACAGGGGAAGATAATCCACCAGTTCCTGCCCGAGATTATGGAATCCATGGGCTTTGCCGCTGATGACTGGAAGGCGGAATTCACGCAGTACGAGCGCATGAAGGACCAGATTCTGGAAGCGCTTGCATCGACCGAGACTCTCATTGCCGTCGGTGGCGACGGAACTGTTTCTGCGGTGCTATCGACGATGCTGGAATCCGGCTTTGCGACCAAGGTGAGGATTGGGCTTATCCCGCTGGGCACGGGCAATGACCTGGCCCGCGTGCTTAACCTCTACAAGCCCTTTGTGGACCAGGGCCTGCTGTTCCTGGTGAGGCGCCTCCTGCGTGCTCCGGCGGCTCCGTTCGATATCTGGAAGGTGAACGGCAAGTATGCCCTCGCGAACTACTTTTCGGGCGGCATCGATGCCCGCATCGCGCACGACTTTAACCGGGATCGCGCGACTGGCGCGATATCTTCGAATTCGGTAATCGCGAACAAACTGCATTACGTGCGTCGCTTCTTTGCCGACAGGAACTACCGGCTGGGCGCCTGCGTGCTCAACTACGTGGACAAGTACGGCAAGACGCATACGAGCGACCTCACGGGGCACCGCACCGTAATCGTGGGGAATATCCCGAGTTTTGCGAGCGGCGCCAACCCGTTCTACCGTTCCAACATGGCGGACGGTTTTTTGGAAGTGGTGGACGTGCCTTCCATGCCGCTGTTCCTGCTCGCCATTGCCATAGGGAACCTGCCGCTGGTGGGGTTCCTGTTCAAGAAGCATTTCCTCAAGTCGGTGAAGGTGCATTCGCTTTCGCTCACCGTACCGCAGAACGAGTTCTTGCAGCTCGATGGCGAGGACATGAGCGGCAAATTGGGTCAGTCCGTTTCGATCGAGTTTGCGGCTCAGGTGCAGATGTTGAAGTTGGGGGATTAGTTGAAACCTGTTGCCATTTCTGCTGTTCTGGACTGGATTAAGTCCGAAGGTGTCGTGTTGCGGGTCGCGCCAAGTACCGAAATTACGGGCTTTGCATCAGTTGACTTGGCGGGGCCCGGCGATGCGAGTTTCTGGCTGGGCGATACCGTGAAGAGTGCGACGAACGCGAACGGTTTTGCTTCTTCTCTGCTCGATAGCGTGCGCATTGGTTTGCTGTTTGTACCGTGTAGCATTATGCCTGAGGTGGAATCTGCCGTTGCATCGGGTAAGGAATTCGCGCCCGGCGTGAGCTGCATTGTTCCTGTGGAAAATCCTTACCATGCGATGGTGCAGTTCTTGGAAAAGTTTGCGAGCGGTTCTTTCGCGGGCTGTGATTCCGCGGGTTCTCTTGCGGGTAGTGGATGTGCCGGCGACGATTCTGCGGGTGCGCCGTTTATTGCGCCGTCTGCCCGCGTGCATGCGAGCGCCGTAGTCGAAGGTTGCGTGGGCGAGAATGCCGTCGTGGGCCCGGGCTGTGTGGTGATGCGCGGGGCGACGCTCGGCGCAAACTGCGTGCTCGAGGCGAACGTGACAGTTTACCCGAATGTAGTCGTGGGCGATGGCTGCGTGTTTCAGGCGGGCGCCGTTATAGGTTCTCGCGGGTTTGGGTTCTATGAGTATGAGGGCCAGCGCCGACCGGTCCCGCACCTTGCGGGCGTGCGCATCGGGCGCGGTTGCAGTTTCGGGGCGAACTCGGTGGTCGCCGCCGGATTCCTGTCGCCGACGACCATCGGCGACAACTGTCACTTTGATTCCTTCGTGCAGGTGGCGCACAACTGCCGCCTCGGGAACAACATCTTTATGGCATCGCAGTCCGGGCTCGCGGGCTCCGTGACGGTCGAGGACGATGTCGAACTTGCGGGTGGCGCGCAGGTCGCAAACCACCTTACGCTCGGGAAGGGTTGCCGCATTGCCGCAAAGGCGGGCGTCACCAAGAGCATTCCTGCGGGGCTCACCGTATCGGGTTTCCCCGCCGAAGAAATCACGGTATGGCGTCGCTCGATGGTGCGCCTCCGGCAGATGGGGAAGAAGTAGCGGATGCCTGCATTCAAGAGCATAGATTTCGTATCGCCTTCGCTCTCGTTCCCGCGGGCAAGCCTGCGCGTAGACGTGCTCGAGAAGGATCCGAACCGTGCTCCCCGCGTGGCATGGTATGCGGGCGAAGAACTTTTCTACTCGACCGATGCCTTTAATTGCTACGGCGAACTGGATTACCGCGTGGCCCGGACTGCAATTTATTCGAAACCGGGCCTGCATGGCTCGCTCGTTATCGGTTCGACGGAGCATCTGGCGCCCGTGTTCCTGATGTGGCCTAGCCAGCGCTTCGATGTGCGTGTCGCGCCCGGTTCTGCAGGTGGCGCTCTGGCCGAACTCCCTATGATGGACGGGAGCGCTTTGCCGTTCTTCCACGCCCTGAGGAAGGTCGCCGGTGTACCCGAGCCCTTGCGCTTCTACGACGCCCCGGTGGACTTTACTATTGAGTTCCCGCGCGGGCGGGTGCGCGTTTCTCCCTCCGATACGTTCGAGGTGGAATACGAGATAACCCGCGATGACGGTTTTAGTTCTGCAGCCACCCTCGCGGTCTATTCCGCGGAAGACCTCTACCGCGCGTTCTCGGCACGCACGTTCATATTTGAAAGTGACTACGCAAGGGCGCGTGCTGACGGGCTCCTTGCCGGAGTCGACGAAACCTGCGGGATGCTCCTGGGTGGTGCTGGCCCGCAACCCCGTTACCGCATGGCGGAAGAACCCGCCTGCCACAAGATTTTGGACTTGCTGGGCGATCTTGCCTTCGCGGTCCCTGCTTTACCTAAGGTGCGCATTCAGGTCCTGAACGGCGGCCATATCATTCACCATCAAATAATGGAGAAATTGTTGCCCTATGTCTCTACTGGAAACCCTCAAGAAGTCTGATAAGCCCGGAATCGTCTATGATGCCGACGTGGTTCACGAACTGCTCCCGCAGAAGTTCCCCTTCGCGTTTGTTGACGAGGTCCTGAGCCTTGAACTGGGCGACGGCAAGGAAGTTCTCCCGGCCCTGGTGGGTCTTTACCACGTGACGGGCGAGGAGAAGTTCTTCCAGGGGCATTTCCCCGGCAATCCGGTGATGCCCGGCGTGCTCCAGGTGGAATCCATGGCCCAGGCGGCGACCCTCCTCACGATGATTGCCCGCGAGGCCGAAGTGGTGGGCAAGCGCCCCGCCTTTATGGGCATCGAGAACTGCCGCTTTAGGAACCCTGTGCTCCCCGGCATGGACCTGCGCCTCGAGGTGAAGCTCCTCTCGGTGCGTCACGGCATATTTAAGTATTCCGGCAAGGCGTTTTCTGGCGATAAGCTCATGTGCGAAGCCGATTTCGTCGCCGCTATGGTATAAACGGAAGATTTCCTGCGACTCCTAGAAATAAACTTTTCTTGGCTAGAAATAAACGGCTTTTATGTGGAAGGCGTCGGCCAAGGATGGGGAGGGTGCAGGGAGGGGCCCGTGCGGCCTTCGCAACTCTGAGCTGGGGCCCCGCCCGCGTATATTTTATACTTGCATGTAAAAAAGAATTTGTTTTTTATGCTTTTTTTACTATATTTTCGGACGAAAAAAACAATACCTTAAAAGGAAGGTTAATCATGGCTAGAAAGAAGATTGCACTCGTTGGTGCTGGTCAAATCGGTGGTACAATGGCTCTCGTGATCGCCCAGAAGAATCTTGGCGACGTTGTTCTTATCGACATTCCGCAGACTCAGGGTATGCCGAAGGGCAAGGCCCTCGACATCATGGAAGGCCGCTCTGTCATCAACTCCTCCGTGGATCTTCAGGGTTCTACCGACTACGCCGCCCTCAAGGGTGCCGACGTGGTTATCGTTACCGCCGG
>JAGAAW010000033.1 GCA_017615055.1 Fibrobacter sp. | reverse complement strand
GGAATCTTTAATGAAGAGGACAATGTCGAAGCTACAAGATCTTCCATTTTACTTGTAGCCTTCAAAGAGTTTCATCGAGAGGTTCTGGAGGCACATGACCGCCGCCATTCGCCTTGAAGCGATTCTCGACATGGTTTCCTGAACGCTCACGAGCGCAAGTTCCAGGGCCGAGGCCCCCACCTGCGGGTAGCGTTCCAAATTCACGCGGCCAGTCGCCTCCGGGATGCGAAGCGGAGCCCCCGATTGCTGGCGCAACAAGTCCGAAATCAAGAACGACAGGACTTCCAGAAAACGGTTCACGATGGCCGGGTCTTCAAGCCCGGAATCTTCGAGTTCAAAGAACAAGTCCGTGTAGTCCTGTGAAAGCGATTTCTCGATAAAATCGACTGCAAGCGGGCACCAGTTCTTGGCATGTTCGGCGTAATAGAGCGCCATGCCGGGGGAACCCACGGCAAGCCCGATGACATCATCGGTCAAGGTCGATTCGTCAAAATCTTCGCCACCCACATGGGCGGCCTCCTTGCGCACTTCGTCGTCCGTGAGGGGCGGCAAGTGGAGAGAAAGGCAGCGTGAACGGATGGTCTGCAAAAGCTTTTCGCGGGACGAGGTCGTCAGAATGAAATACGTATTCGGGGGGACTTCTTCGAGAGTCTTGAGGAAGGCGTTTGCCGCAGAATCGTTCATGCGGTCGGCCTCGGCAATAATCACCACGCGGACGCGGTCGCCCTTCATCGCAAACGAAGCGGTCATCGTACGGATGAGTTCCACCGAAATAACGGCGCCCGCACTAAAGATATCAACGCGATACGGATTCTTCGCAATTTCTTCGATGTAGGCCTGCTTGAAGTCCTGAATCGTCTTTGCGGAACTCCCGGCGGAGACATCGGACGCATTGCGGGCACTAGCCTCTTTCGCTTCCATCGGCACGACCCAGTTGTCCGTCACACCGGTATCGGCGGCCATCTTGCAGCCGAAGCATTTACCGCACGGGCGGACGCTTGCGTTCGTGCACTGCAACGCCTGGGCAATTTCCATCGCGAGCGCCTTCTTGCCGATACCTACGGGGCCGTCGATGAGAATCGACTGCGGGAACCGGTTCTCACGCAACGCCGCCATGAGGCGGATGCGGATTCGTTCCTGGGAGGCAGGGCCATTTAAACGGTATTCTATCATTTCTGTTTTAACCATTGCAGGGGATCCACGGTCTGGGTCCCTTCGCTCACTTGGAAATACAATTTAATTCCATTTAACGATGCGATATCGCCCACTTCTCCAATTTCTTCGCATTTTTTAACACTTTTGCCCTCTTGGACATTAATCGTTTTCATGTGGCCATATACCGTGTAAATTCCACCTTCGTGTTCTATAATCACAGAGGGGCCGCGACCATCAATTTCGGATACCATCGCAATAGTTCCTGCGGCGGCAGCACGAATGCGTCCACCGCGCTTTCCGCGGATTTCGACGCCCAAGTTGCGGGTCATGATGTGGAGCACCGGATGTTCCTGCAAGCCGTATTCGCTGATGACGGGGCCATCGAGAGGCATGCACTTCGGCCCCTTGAACGGCACCACCTGAGTAGTCTTCTTGGCAATTTCGCTCTGGCGATTTTTCTCCGCTTCGCGTTTCTTGTCGGCTTCGCGCTTTTTCTCTGCGGCCTTTTCCTTTTTCTTGAGAGCGGCAAGGCGGGCTGCGTCGGCCTTTTTGGCTTCCTCGATTTCGCGTTTGCGGCGTTCTTCGAGTTTTTTGATAAGCGCAAGCATCGTCTTCTGGTTGCGTTCGAATTCCTTAAGAGCCATGCGCTGCACGGCCTTGTCGTGCTTGAGGGAAGACAACATGCGTTCCTGACCGCTCATCTGCGTCACTAGGCGGCGTTCCTCGACAGCTTTTCTGTTCCTGAGTTTCGTAAGCTCGGCAAGATGGCTCTCTTGCACATGCTGTTTCTGCATGCGTTCTTCGACAAGATGCCGTAGTGTTTCCACATCTTCGCGGTCGCGGGTCAGCAGGTGGTGGACCCAGTAGACTTTTCGTTCGGGGTTGCCATTCTTTGTCAAAAGCTCATACAGAATTTCGGCATCGTTGCTGCGGCCATATACATACAAATTGCGTACTCGCTTTTTCATGGCACGCTTGCGGCTCTTGATCTTGGCATCCAGCGAATCAATATCCATCACCAGTTGTTTAACCGCCCCCTGCAACAAGTCCTCGTTCCGCGACAGTTCCGAGAGGTACGACCTAGTGCGATTGAGGTTCTGGTCCAAAAGAGAAATTGTATTCAAGACGCCCTTTTCTTCGGTCTCGAGAACGGCAAAGGAGAACAGCACGCACGAAACCAAGAACGAAACTAGGCGCATCGGTTATTCCTGCTCACCTTTCTTTTCGAACAAGAAACCGCGCACCGTACGGAAACTAAAGTAACCGGAGAGTGCCGTTTCCAGGAGCACCGTAAAGAGGACGATGACGCCGAAGTAAGACACGCTCGGCTCTATGATAGGGAACATCCGCACCACGGACTGGAGGACCATCCAAAGGAGAACCACGGCAAGACCACTCCCGATAAATCCCTGCATAGCCCCTTCCAGCACAAACGGGAACTCGATGAACAGGTAGCTGCCACCAGCGTACTTCATGTTATCGACGAGAAGTTTCCGCGACATGAGCGAAAGCCGCACGGAATTGCAGATAATGAGCGAGAGCGTAATGAGCAAGAGTATGCTCACGCAAACCGGCCAAAAAATCATCTTGAACTTCCAGGACGCGATTCGAGACGCCCATTTCAGCGGCGCCTGCACTTCTTCGAAATACGGTTCTTCGGCAATCGCGTTGCGCACCTCGAAAAGGTCTGCCGGGTTATGCGCCTCGCTACGGAGCGACACGCGGAAAAACGCCGGAATCGGGTTCCCTTCGACAAGTTCCAGCATATCCGGAGAGAAATGCCTGTTGAAGTCGGCCAGTGCGGAATCTGCACTCACGAATTTCACCAACTCCACATGACGCGAATGCTCAAGCCGAGTCTGGATTGCCGAAATGGAATCCTCGGGGACATTCTCATTCAGGAACGCCTCGACGACATACAGCGACTTTTCGGCTGAGAGCAGCTTGAAGGAAACACCCAAAGCCGTAAAGGAAAGAGCAAGCAAAAGCGAACACAGGAAAATCGTCACGAGAGACGGGAGAATCACCGTCCTGTGCTGTTTCCATCCGCGAAAAGATTCCGATATTAAGTAACCTAATTGTCCGAACACGCCTCGAATATAATTAAATTTACAGAGGTT
>JAGAAW010000032.1 GCA_017615055.1 Fibrobacter sp. | reverse complement strand
GGGGCTTTCGATGTCTCAGGCTTTTTCGATGTTCTTGCGACAGGTGGTGCTGCAACAAGGCCTCCCCTTTGAAGTGAAATATCCTCGGCGTTCCGGTGAACTGCTGGAAGCCATTGAAGAAGCGAAGCGGCTCGAAGCCGACCCCAATACGAAACGCTATACGGATATGAACGAAATGTGGGCGGACCTTGACAAATGATTTACGAAGTTATCTGGACCAGCCGTTTTAAGAAGAGCTACAAACTTTGTAAAAAGCGCGGGCTCCCGTTAGAAGAACTTAAATCCGTTGTCGAATTACTCCGGACGGACCAAACTCTTGACGAAAAGTTTCATGACCACGAATTGTCCGGCGCTTTCGCAGGGACAAGAGAACTCCATATCCGTCCCGACTGGCTTTTGTGCTACAGAAAGAACAATGGAGTCCTGACGCTTACCCTCGTGGACACGGGAACTCACTCCGATCTGTTTGGGAAATAAGCATCGGTTCAAGAAGTTCTTTTTTCTATCTTTGGCTGCGATGACACCCGCGCGCAACAACATGGCCCTCTGGCATATCCTCGCCATCGCGACGATTGCGTTCTGGGGCACGAGTTTCGTGAGCACGAAGGTGTTGCTGAATCACGGTTTTACCGCGGTGCAGATTTTTACGTTGCGGTTCGCGGTCACCTACCTTATCCTGCTCGCGGCATCCCACAAGCAATTCCGCTGCGAGAACTGGAAGCACGAAATCATCCTGTTCGTCTGCGGTATCACGGGCTGCACGCTCTACTTCTGGGCCGAGAACACGGCGCTCTCGCTTTCGCCATCGAGCAACGTATCACTCATCGTGTGCACAAACCCGCTACTCACCATGATTTTCGGTGGCATCCTCTACAAGAGCGAGCGCCTCGGTAAGCGCCAGATTCTCGGTTGCCTGATTACGTTTGTCGGGATGGTACTCGTGGTTCTGAACGGGAAGTTCATCCTGAAGCTTTCGCCCGTGGGCGACATGCTCGCGTTCACCTCGTCCGTCATGTGGGCCATCTACTCGCTTGTTGTGCGCCAGTTCAATGGCGTGTATTCTACTTTGTTCATAACCCGCAAGATGTTCTTTTACGGGGCGTTCACGTCGCTACCCGCGCTATTCTTCGAGGCGGGTGGCGATATCCACAAAACGCTCGATATCCCGTGGCAGAACTTCGCGGAGCCGGTCGTATTGTTCAACTTCGTCTGCCTCACGGTTTTCTCGTCGCTGCTCGGCTACCTCGCATGGAACAAGGTGCTGAAGCAGCTCGGCACGGTGCTCGCAAGCAACTACATCTACGCCATCCCGCTCGTTACCATCATCACGGCTGTCATCGCCCTCGGGGAACGCATCACACCTGTCGCCATCGCGGGTGCGGTAGCGATTGTCGCGGGCATGGTCATGGCCGAGATGAAGCGCGGTTCCTAGTCCGCGGTTCCTGATTTACTAGTCCTTGACGCAACGCACGGCGTAGGCATAGTACCCGCGCTGCATGGATTCCTTCTCCATGTCGTACTGGTTCGAGAGTATCCAGGCGTAGTGATTCATGTTGTCTTCGCCCCAGAAATAGGCCTTGGTGCCCTCGCCGTCGCATTCGCCCGTCTTGGCGCGGTAACCTGCCGGGAGAGCGGAAAACCCGCTTGCGTTCGTGGCCGTTACGTTGTCTCCAAAAATCGTATTTTCCCACTCGCCCACGGCGCGCAGGGAGCCGTTATTGTCGCCGAATTCGCTCTTCGCAGTATTGACCAGGTCGCGCCAGTCGTCCGCAGTGGGGAGGCGCCAACCCTCGGGGCACACGGCCGTCGCGGCGTATTCCTGGTAAAGGCGACCGTACTTCGTGCAGTTCGCGGGAATGCCGTCGTAGCAGAAGCTGGAATCGATGGAACCCGTGGCAGTGGCACTGTTGTCATAGTTCAGGTTCTCGGCCATCCACGTCTTGCCGCCGATAACGACAGTCTTGTAGCTCTTGCCATCACGGGAATCAGTGAGCGTGCCGTAATCCACGGCGGGCGCAACCACGGACGCGCTCGACTCGGGTTCGTCGCTTCCGCAGGGCGCCATGTCAATCTCGATAAGCGCATCGCCTACGCACTTGTAGAGAATCTGCAAGTCGTAATCGTAAATCGTCATGGTGTTCGGGCAAGAAATTTCCGAACGTTCCATATTGCGCACGGTAATGCTTGCCATGCCGTCCTTGAAGCATTCCTTCGCGGCAGAACTTGCGGGCGTCGCGGCACTGCTGCTGGACACGCTTGTCTCGCTATCGTTCGACTGCGGTGTGACACCGGAAGGGCCTTGGGACTCGCTGGAAGCAGGTTCGGGCGAAGGCCCGCTAGAACTGTCGTCACATGCGACAAGCGCAATCCCGAATGCAAGTGCCGCGGTGGCTGTAGAAAGTTTCTTGAGATTCATTTGTTCCTCCTTCTTATTTTACAGTCTTGATAACCTTTCTTGGGGCTATCGTGAAAATAATTTTTTTATCGTCCTTTTTCAATTCTTCCATAAAATCTGGAGGTACATTGCCCAAAAAGAGGCCCCGCTGAAGGTATATGTTATAATCAGAATTTGTCGCAGTCAGTCTATTTAGTTTATATGTATAATTCTTCGTCTTCACCATCGAACTGTCTACGAACTCATTATTTTCAAACATTTTTTCCAGTCGGAAGCCGGAGTCATACAAGAACCTTACAACATCACCACCAGAGCCTATTAAATACACGGAAGTCCCTTCATGGCGAAGAACTACACCATCGTACCTTTTTTCGTATTTTACCTGACATCCCTTTTGGCAAACTTCTATCCGTTCACCCTTATAATAGAACGAATACAAATCCGACTGTTCTGCATGGGCAAACAGGCAGAATAACAGAACAATAAAAGCATATCTCTTCAGGTCAAGCATCTTTATCAAGACACGAGGTTTTAAATTTCCGTAAAGCGGTCCATCTCGACGCCATCAGGGAGCATGACACGGCCCTCGAAATCCTTACGGGAGCGCACCCAGAGCGTTCCCTTCGGGTGGTCCGGAGTCTCGTACTCGCTGCGATAAACGACAAGCGGTTCGACCGACTCGCAGTCCAGCGCGTTCGACTCAATGACGGTATAGACCATCGTCGCCTTTTTGTAGTGGCGGTACATGTGACCGTTTATTGCTTTTGACATAGATTCTTCGACTCCGTTTCACTACGCTCAGAATGACACGTCATTTACTTTCTAAAAAACTCAAGAGGCTAGGTATCAGGGCGGTCGCATCCTTCACACCGAGGTCATACAGTTTCACAAGCTTGGACTTGTCTTTTTCCAAACGGTCGATATCAAAACTTTCGCTCGGGCGGATCCTGAACGCAGTCCCGCGATTGCACCATTCATCGAGCGTTTTCAGGCACTCGTTATAGCGTATGTGGCGCGTCCTTACCGCCTCAACATATTTCGGGTATTTGCGGTAGATAAACTTGTACAACGGGAAGAGCGTGTACGGTTTCTTTACGTAGCCCGCGGGCCGCGTCACGATGACGACCTGCTTTGCAAATCCC
>JAGAAW010000031.1 GCA_017615055.1 Fibrobacter sp. | reverse complement strand
CGTTTCGGTACAACCGAAGCCCTCGAAAATCTCGAGCTTGAACTTGGTGCGGTAAAGCTGGCGCACATCCTCGCGAATCTTCTCGGCGCCGGCGTAGATGCTACGCACATGCGAGAACATCAGCGGGTGCACCGCACGGTTCAGGCCCCACATGCGCAGGAACGTGCCCGTGGCCACCATGATGCTCACCTTGAACTGGGCACACATGCGCGACACGAGCCTTGCATCCGTCGGGTCGGGGCAAGTCGCCACCGGCACACCTTCCACAAGGCACAGCATCGTGGTAATCGAGAACCCGAACGCATGGAACAGCGGGAGCGAGCCGAGGAACACGTCCTCCGCACTCGGCAACAGCACGCTTTCGCACTGCTTGATATTGCCAATCAGGTTCAGGTGCGTGAGTTCCACACCCTTCGGGCGGCCCTCGGAACCGGAACTGAAGATGATGGTCGCAACGTCATCGAGGCTAACCTTCTTGAAGAAGCGCAGTTCCAGGTACCATGCCGGCAAAATAAGCACACGCAGGAAGTTCTTCACGAGCGTAGACTTGTGGAGCTGTTCCTTCAGGTCTTCCATGTAGTAGACCTTGTACTTGTCAAGCAACTTCTCCATCGGGAGGCCCTTCTGCTTGAGCTTTTCGACAAATATGCGGGCCGTAATAATCGTCTTCACGTCGGCAACGCTGCAACAGTAATCCATCGTTTCGGGCGTGTTCGTGTAATTCAGGTTGTACACCGTCTTGCCCCTGATGAGGCACGCCATGTTCACGATAATGCCCGGGCCGGAAGGCGGTATAAGCACGCCCACCTGCTTTTCGCCCTTCGTGAGTTTCTCGATCATGCCCGCAAACGAGAGTGCGGCAGTCGCAAGCGTATTGGCGGAAAGGTGGTTGCCGTCGGGGCTATAAACGGAGGGTCCGCTGCCCACGCGCTTCACCGTGCGAATCCAGGCAGAAGCCACAGGGCGCAACTTGCGGATGTAACTCGTCCACGCGGTAATCGAGAGTTCCTGCACCGCGCGCTTCACCATCATCGGGCTGGAATCAAGCGGGAGTTCCTCGCCGAACGCGACAGAAATGATACGGCCACCGCTATGCACCATGTCCTTGAAGCCTGCATCGGCCATGGAGTAACTACTCCCCCACAGGCCCTGCACGTAGAACGGCAACAGCCTCAGGCGCGGCACATCCTTGACGACAGAGGAATAGTCCAAGCGGAAGCGGCTCATGTTACCCGTCGAGGTCATCGCATTTTCCGGGAACATCACCACGGCTTCACCGCGGAGCAAGGCCTTCTTCGCCTCCTCCATCGCGGGGGCAGGGTTCGAGATATCGAGGTCAATAGTCTCCATCTGCGAAAGCAGCAGCTTCACGTACCACTTTTCAAACGGCCTGCGCGTAATCACAAAGCGCATCGGGCGCGGGCTTGCCATCTGGATAATCGCCCAGTCGATATACGATATGTGGTTACCCACCAAGAGCACCGGGCCTTCCCACGGGATATTCTGCACGCCCGTCACCAGGAACCGGTAGTGCATCGAGAGCACGGAGCGCAGCAACTGGCGGAGCAGCGTCTGCGGCATGGCCCAGAGCGCCCACACCGTACCCACAAGGCAAACGATACCGAGGATAAAGAACAGGCTCATCCGGTCGACAGCGAAGTAACGGATGGCGACAATTGCGAGTATATCGAAAACGAGAATGCTCAGGTTCTGCACCACGTTCGAAAGCGAGAGCACGTGGCCCGCAGAACGGGGCTTGGTGTTGTAGAGCATCGTCGCGAACATCGGGAGCGCAAAGATGCCGCCACAGAACCCGAGAAGCGCAAACGCGATGGCGTTATACGGGCGCGGAATAAACGGGATAAGGAATATGAGGATTGATGCACCGGCCGTACCCATCGGGATAAGCCCGCGCTCGATAAAGTTCCTCGACATGCGCATCGCAAACCAGAAGCCAGCGATAAGGCCGATGCCCGTACCGAAGATGGCATAGTTCGCAAGGGCGTCCTGCGTAAACAGCGAGCCCGAACTGAACTGGTCCTGGATAACGAACACCATCAGGAATATCATGACCCAGAACATCGACTGGCCGACAATCGACTGGCGGAGCGCACGGTTCTTCCACGCCTTCGCCATCTTGCGGCGCGCATACTTGAACGTAAGGAACTGCCTCCAGGGGAATTTCAGCGTCTCGTCGTAGGCACCGATGGACGGGAGGCGGAGGGCAAAGATAAATCCGAGCAACTGGAGACCGCCAAGCGTATAGAGCACCGGCTGCACCAGGTCTTCGCGTACGGCAAAGGCAAGCGCCACGCCCGCAAAGAACATCGCGCAGAACGTGGTAATCATCAGGATGCCACTACCGTTAGCAAGGAAGCGCACCCCCATGAGTTCCTTCATGTAGCCGTTTTTCGCGGGGCTCTGGAACGCCTGAACCACAAAGAACAGGCCCACGCCCGCAAACATCATCAGGAGGTTGTTCAGGTAGGCGCCCGCACAGAACAGCCCCACCACCGGGAGCGAGAGGAGCGTCGTCCACAGGAGCACGCGCTCCTTCGGGTGCTTGTCCGAGGTAAAGCCCGCGGGCGTCAGCAGCAGCACGCAGGGCAGCAGGAACAGCAGGTGAAGCACGTAGAACTGCCACGAGCCCGTAGCCGTATACCCCATGCGGCTAAGGACGAGTTCCGTGTAGGCGATAATCGCGGTAGAGACCGCCACCTGTGTAAAAGCCAAACCAAAAAACGAGAAAAAGCCTTTGACCTTTTTCATCTTTATTCCTTTATAAATCCAATCCGGCAAGGCATACACCTTCCCTCATGGTAAATATAGCAAGGCGCACCATATATATATAAGAACGGCCCCCGAAAGGGAGCCGTCCTAATAGGTTCTAGACGCTATCTAGCCTAAACCGACTTACTTCACTTCGAAGTAGTAGGTCTGGACCGTCTTGCCGTCCTGGGAAAGCTGGATAATCTGCTTGCCCTGCGGGAGCGTGCCCGTGATGCGGAAGAGGTTTTCGGCAACGTAGGTAACAGTCAGGTCGGTGGACTTGCTCTTGTCAGCGAAGATGCCCTTCTTGTCGGTATCGGCAAAGCCCTTGCAGTCCTTGTGGTTTGCAACGTTGTCTTCAACCGCGGCGAAAGACTTCGCGATGAGCGGAGAAGAAACGGAGTTTGCGTTCACGAAGAGCACGTTGATCTGGCTGCCGACAACGAGCGGTGCCGGGATGGCAGTCATCTTGGCGGCCGGTGCTGCCGGTGCCGGAGCGGCCTTAGCAGCCTTCTTGCCCTTCTTACCCTTCTTGCCCTTGGCCTTCTTGTCTTCCTTCGGCGGAGTCGGCGGGAGCTTTGCAGCTTCGGTCACCTGCGGCATCTCGAGGCGGTAGCCGGCGATGGATTCCGTGCACTGCGTGGAGTAGAGCACCCATTCGTTGTTGATCTTGGCGACGGCCTTTTCGCCCGTCTTGTAGAGACCCGGGTTCACCTGGTCGCTGTAAATGTAAAGCTTGACCTTGAGGTTCGGTTCGGCCTCGGTCGTTGCAACCGGGTTACGGCTCTTCACGTACTTGGAGCGGCCGGCAAGAATGCGGTAGCTGCCAACGGGGACCTTTTCGAACTTGAACGTGCCCTGCTGGAGTTCGGTCTTGTACGGGTACTTTTCCTTAGTGGTGGTGTAAATCGTGGAGTCCATCCAGACGGTCGGCATCGGGACCGGCTGTTCGGTGAACGGATCAAGCACGACACCTTCAATGGTACCTTTCTTGTCGCAAGCAGTCAAGCCCATGGCGATGAGAGCAGCGGCGCAAGCAGTAATAAGTTGTTTCTTCATCGTTTTTCCTTTGTGATTTTAAAAACGTAAGTGAATTTAAAAAAAAATGCCCCCCGCAGCGTGGAGGGCATCAAGAATAGCCTAAAATTAAGCTTCTTCTTCGGCCTTGGCGGGTGCAGCCTTGCGGGTCTTGCGCTTTGCGCCCGTGATGTTGCCAGCGAAACGCTTGTTGAAGCGGTCGATACGGCCAGCCGTATCCACGCGATGCTGCTTGCCCGTCCAGAACGGATGGGTATCAGCCGTGATTTCCAGGGAAATCACGCTATATTCAACACCATCGATAGTCTTCTTTTCGGCGGAAGACTTCGTGGAGCGGGTGATGTATTCTTTACCCGTATTCGCATCGACGAACACGACCGGTTGATAGTTAGGGTGGATACCTTCTTTCATTTTTAAACTT
>JAGAAW010000030.1 GCA_017615055.1 Fibrobacter sp. | reverse complement strand
TTGCAATGTTGTTGGCGGGGGCCTTCCCCGGCGTTACCTGGCGCGGCTTTCGCCACACACTCGAGCAGGTCGTGTTCCTGCCAGCTATCCAACAACATCAACAAGAAGGTTGATGAGCCCCACCGCGGATGCACGTACGGGTCGCAAGGCCTATGCCGACTGTCGCAGGGATTGTCGCAATACGGGGATAAATATACAAAGAGGCCAGCGGGAAGTCAACACCCGCGCGTTACTTCCCGCATTTCTCTGTAGCGTTCCCCCGGCTCGCCTGCATACATGTCATCCCCGCCCATTCGGCATGCTCAGGGCAGGCTCCGGCGGGGATCTCCAATGAGCGACCTCGCCGGGTCGGGCTATATTCTAGGTGCAATCGCCTACGCTTTCGCTTGCCGCTCGCCTCCTAGAACCAAGCCTCGCTATGCGAGTCTTGTCCCCAAGGGGTCACTATCCCTAACGCAATATTCTCTCAGAAAAAACTGAAATTTCAAACATTGCACCCCCAAAAAGATGAAAGTGCAAAAAGTTGCTTACTTCTTAGATAAACTAATTACTTCTTTTTGTCGTTACATGCTTCAAACATGTGCTTCGCAAACAATCTGACGCATTCCACATTTACGGAATTGCCAAACTGCTTGTATGCTTGTGCGGGTTTCTCGTCGGGCTTGAAACTGTCCGGGAAACTCTGCAAATGGGCACACTCTCTCGGCGTTAAGTAACGCCGTCTAGACCCGATTATTGACGTCTGAACGATGGCGACTAATGCTGGGAAATAGGTGTTGACCTTAACCCTTATGCCTGATGGACGCAACTGGAATATCTGCTTCCAGATGTCGGGCTTTTTGGTTTGACCTGCCTGCCATTCCAATTTCGCCTTCGCTCCAAAAAAGAGCGGATTTTTCCTTGCCTTGCGCAGCCACTTGTCAATAAACTTCCTGTTGGCAACATAAAGTTCATTGTTCTTTCGAATAAAGTTCTGCTTCCAATCAGGGTATTGCGACAAATCCTCGTTTGGGTCAAGATCGCATAATCTATCGGACCATATCGGGAAACCCGGCAGCCTCTCTACCTTTATCGACTGAAGGAACTCGTTCCACAAATCAATGAGTTCTTCCATTTGCGGCGAGATCTTGTAATCCTTGACATTTGGGATATCTTTGTCGTTTTCTAAAATGGATTCAATAGTGCATGGAACCATGTCGTCTGCGTTGAAGGAGAACGGCTTTATGTTGCCAATATCTTTCCTTACGCACATGATATACACCCTTTCGCGATGTTGGGGAACGCCAATGTAGTGTGGACTAAAGATTACAGGCTCAGGCAGAAGGTTATAGCCTAATTTCTTCAATCTTTCGCGAATGACCCGCCAAGTATTGCCGTGATCATGGCTAGCAAGGTTGCGGACATTTTCAAGCAATGCGTATTTGGGCTTGTGGTATTCAAGAATCCGGCAAATATCGAAAAACAGGGTGCCTTTGGTTTCGTCGTCGAAGCCGAGCCTTTTACCGGCTTTGGAGAACGCTTGACAAGGGAAGCCTGCGCATAAAACATCATGAGCGGGAATATCGGCAGCTTTAATCTTCGTTATGTCGCCAGCGGGCTCCAGTCCATAGTTTTCTTCATACGTCTTGCGACAATCCCTATCAATGTCACTGGCGAAAACGCATTTCCCGCCTAGGGATTCCATCGCCTGGTGAAAACCGCCAATACCGCAAAATAAGTCGATGTATTTGAACTTTTTCATTTTATACGTAGGTGTAACGGAAAACAACGTAGTTATCGTTATTTAAAATGTTCTTGTTTATGTTGAATTTTAAAGCTCTAGGTGAACCATCGGGCTGGTGACCTTGGTGAAAATCTTTTAATGCGCCTCTGAAATTCACCCTATTCAATTCAATAATAGACATCTTCACAAATTTAACTTGATTTTTCATTCTTGTCTTATAGGAAAGATCGTCTTTTGCGTATTTGGGGTCAACGCTTTTAATGAACTTATTTCTGGCACGAGTAGCCTCGTAGTCATTCTCTTCGCTATCCTTTATGGTTTCGTGCTCGTATATGATGTACCAGAATTTGCCGTATCTATAGATGCAATCTAGTAGATTCTGTTGGTCGTTGCCCGGAGTCTCTTTTTTTGTGATGTCACTGGCCTTTAAATCGCCGTAGAAGTCAGCCTCGTCAAAACGGACGTCGAAATCTAAGTCGCCCTCGCGCTTTAAAGAACAGCCGACATATCTCATTTGGTTGGTTACATGCTCTTCTAGGGTAAATCTGTTAAACTTATATTCCAGGAACCATCCGGCCCATTCAGTCTGTCGCCACTGTGACCATTCGTTTTCGTACATCTCCTTTATTACGTCTAAAGCTTTTAACCAGCGGCCAAATGTAAAGCCGTTGTTAAATAGACGGAACAAATCGAACAAGTTTGTTGCGGGGTGGCGATTCCCAGTCAGGTAGTCATAAATTTTGTCTTTCCGAATGGCGGTTATTGTATTTCCATATTGATCTTCTTTGGTGAATACACCATAGGTCATTGCCTGAAATAAATCGTTGGTGTAAATATGGGCCGATGAATTGTGCCCTTTTTTCACAAGGTAGGTATCTTTATGAAAATCAATGAAGACAATGTTTTCACCGTGGTGCTCGTCGCCATAATGATATATCCCAATATACCGAATATCTACATCTGGGCGGTCCTTTTTCATCTGGTTCGTATATTCATTGAACCAGGTGGGGAGTTGAACGCGTTTTTTGAATATCGGGTGCGGATTCCCGAGGTAGGTGCATGCTTTGGCCAAAAGATGGATAGTCTTTCCATCTTTAGTAAATTCAAGAACCCACTTTCGGGGAGGAACTCGTAGTAATTTGCAATTGGCCCGCCCCAAAGCGTCTGTCAGGCTTCTTTGCATGTCTTTTTCGCTTAGTGGCTGATCTTGCGCTACCACAAGGTTCATATCGAGTGTTATCTGTTCGCTATCGACGTTCATTTACAGACCCTTTTCATTCATAGTCAAATATAATTTCACGGAATGACAGATTCTGACTATTTGGACGTTTTATAATGTTCTTCCAGGGTTTTAGGGGCGGAGCCACTAGGAGAGGGGGTAGCGGATGACGAAGGGAAATCCCCGCCTTCGCGAGGATGACATTCGGCAGAAACGAGGGGGATTCCTCCCCCACCAAGGTCATTCCTCCAGGAGCACGGTCACGTCGCTTTCGTCGTATGTGTCGTCGAAGGCCTGGGTGTAGCAGGCGCGCAGCGCGGTCATCGCGTCGGGGTAGTCCCTGAAGAGGAACATTCCGCTGTCCAGGCATATCATGTCGAGCTCGCCGTCGGTGTCGATGCTATCCGGCCGGAACGTGGACCATAGGCAATAGTCGGTGAACCCTTCCCGAATGTCTTCTTCGAGCAGGTTGTCGCCCGTGCCCGCCTGGACTTTCAGGAACGCTTTCGCGCTCTTGACCCATGCGAGTATCGCACTGAACATGGGGTGCGGCCTCCTTCTGCGCATGGGCGCCCCGACCGGGGACCCGGGTTCTTCAGGAGGAAATATAACTTTTGTTAATGTCAGAAAACGACAATAAATGCAGAAACCGTAAAAAGCGGTTTCTGCGTAAATCACGCATCGTGGGCGACCAAGTAAGCCACCAGAGCATCCTTGTTTCGATCATACCAATCGTTCGTGACATAGTAGTGGACATGGCCTATCACAAACTCTTCCGAATAGTACCGTGCCCTGCCATGATCATCGAAACGGCCTTGTTCCGTACTCTTCAATACGGGGTAACGAAGACGACCGAAATTGCGGTGGCAGTAACTCGCATCTTGCAGGTTTGCAATTTCTTCTTGCGATAGCCTTCCGCTCCGCAGCAACTCAAAGAGTCTGGTCTGGGCGATATAGCCTGCCCTCAATTCGTTGGCAGCTTGTACTACTGGCGCCTGTGCCCTATTTGCTGCTGGGCGATGGGCGCCAGCATTCCGCCTTTCGACATTATGTTCATTCAGTCTCCAGAGTTTCATGGCGCGCACAAACAACTCACTTTCGTCAGCAATGCTGTTTATCGCATGGCTGAGGGGTTCCATGATTGCCGTATTGAATTCATCACCCTCGATAAGCCTTATTGTGACCTGCTGACGCTGTTCCGCAAGGAAATCTTTCAATTGCTGGATATAGGGGTTCAGCCGTTCCAGCGTGGTTTCCCCGATTTTCGGGGAAACAAAGATGAGTTCGACACTATCACTGGTGAAGAAAGTTCTCGCCATCAGGTAGTTTCTGAAAAACTTCTGGATCACCTTTTTCTGGGTGTCGTTGTAATTGAGCCCGTTCTCGTGGAATGCGGATTCGACCGCGAAGAGTTTGTAAGAATTACCTTCATCGAAAGCCAGCGCGAGCAGGTCGCATTCTGTGTCTTTCATTAGCGAATCGAATGTCTGGAGGCGCCCACGATATCCTGTATAGCGGAAATTCGAAAAACGTTCGTCGGCCTGGAACAGGTTAAACAGAGCCTCCATTTCCTGTTCGTTGTTTTTCGGCCAAAAACTTGACGCCTTGAAATTGGTTTGTACGATCTGGCAGCATTTGCAATGGCGTAACCAGGAATAGAGCATGTTTTCCGCGATTTCGATTTTCATTTCAGTTTCCTTGTGTTTTATGCCCTTATATATAATAAAAAGACTGCCTCCTTTTGTGCGTGGGCACCCTGACCGGGGGCTCGGGTTCTTCAGGAGGAAATATAGGTTTTGAGTGTGTCAGAAAATGCCCCCTTTCTCCGTCTTAAGGGTATGGGCGCCCTGTTTTCAGGGATGCTACTACAATGGAGATAATATGGAAAAGAATACAGTTGCTTTGCCAAATCCGCTGGTTTCGACGGGCGTGGAGAAGATGATCTTGGTCATCCGGGGTAAGCAGGTGCTGCTCGACCGCGACCTGGCGACGCTCTACGGGGTGGAGACGAAACGCATCAACGAACAGGTAAAACGCAATATCGAGCGTTTTCCGGAGGATTTTTGCTTTCAATTAAACAGGGATGAAATCGAATTCGTGAAGTCGCAAATTGCGACTTCACGGATGGAAGGGTTCTTTTCAGGGCAAAAGGGTGGAGGTCGCAAAAATCCTTATGTCTTCACAGAACAAGGCGTTGCCATGTTGTCTTCTGTCCTGAAAAGTGAATCTGCCATCAGGGTAAATATCGCCATTATGCGGGCTTTTGTCCAATTAAGGCATATAATGACGGGGAACGGGGGCCTGATTAATCGTCTGTCCAACGTGGAAGCAAAAGTTCTTGATCACGACCATAAAATTGATGCCCTCTTTGAGGCTATGGATCGCAGCGAATTGCAGTCCAAGGGCCTGTTCTACAACAACCAGGAGTTCGATGCCTACGTGTTCGTATGCGGCCTGATTCGCCAAGCAAAGAAGCGGATTGTTCTTGTGGACAGGTATGTGAGTGAGAATGTCTTGGCGATGATGCTCAAACGCGAAAAAGGCGTTTCCGCGACAATTTACACCGATGTCCAGAGCAAGATCCACAAAGTGGACCTGGAGAAAGAGCCAGGGCGCGGGTTCTTTCTTATCTTTTCTTGAAGACGACAATTTCGGCATCGGCGCCGTTCTTGCCGTATTCGCTGACGAGGATGTAGTGTTCGTCGCAGGCGATTCCGAAACAGCGGCCTTCAGAGCCAATTTTTTCGACCTGGTTTCCCCAGTAGCTAGCGTTATCGTCAAGGAACTTGACGCTGTTGCCGTTGATGCGGTATTCCTGATTGATGAACGAGCCCTGCAATACGAAGAGGTTATCGATGCGGGGCATGTCCTTGATGCCGAGGGCATTGACTTCTTCGATAAACTTCTGCTTCATGGGCGAAGTGGCGTGCGGCAATTGGTCTGCCGGAAGGCGCCAGCGCTTGAGGGACGGGAAATACTTGCGGAGTTCCACCTTGTATTCATCACGGGTAAGGCTCTTGCCGGTATTCTTGTTGAATTCGTCCACAAACTGCGAGCAGAATTCCACCATCTCTTCCATCGTGAAGTCACCCGTGAACGCGCCGTCTTTGTAGCAGTAGATGCAGTATTCCTCGTTCTTGCTGCCGTCAGCATTCGTACCGAGAATTTCGTTAGTGAGCGGCATACCGCAGCTTTGACAGAATTTCATTTCCATAAGTTCTCCTTTTTTTATTCACGCCTACTCAAATGTACACTATTTAGAAGGCTATGTCAAGACTTTTCTTTTACATATCTCTAAAATAATACGATATAACGGTATATTTAGAGATAAATATTGAATTATATAAAGAATAACAATGAAATAAAGGAATAACAAATGCCTATCAAAGTTACAGACAAACATGTATTCTTCTACCACGAATGGCTTTCCAACTTCTGGGAAGCTCCGTTTGAATACAAGGGGCACACCTTCTTTTGCAATGAACAGGCGTTCATGTGGGAAAAAGCTGTATTGTTTGGCGACAAGGTTATGGAAGAAAAGATCCTGGTCGCTAGCACTCCATTAGAGGCTAAGAGACTGGGCCGCAAGGTAACCCCGTTCGACAAGGAGAAGTGGGATGCCGCTTGCTATCAGGCAATGCTCGACATCAACTATGCCAAGTACAGTCAGGTGGAAGACTGCAAGAAGCGCCTGCTTGATCCCGCGTTTGATGGACATACGTTTGTCGAGGCGTCTCCCCGTGATAGAAAATGGGGTATCGGGTTGTCTGTAAACAACCCGGGTATTGATGATCCCGCAAACTGGAGGGGTCGCAATCTCCTCGGGAAGGTCATCACCGAGGTTCGCGACCGATTGGTCGCAGCCAATGCGACTACTTCACCTTGACGCTCTGGGTAGCGATCTTGTGATATCGCGATTTTTCTATTTTTACGCCCATGAAACGCATAGAAGTCGTGGCAGGCATCATTTGCGCGGATCCTTTCGGGAATCCGGCTGAGCCTCGCACGCCAGGCGTTCGGTTTTTTGCCACGCAGCGCGGGTACGGCGACTACAAGGACGGCTGGGAATTCCCGGGCGGCAAGGTGGAACCCGGCGAAACCCCGCAGCAGGCCCTCGCCCGCGAACTAAAAGAAGAACTCGCCATCGACGTGAGCGTTGGCGAGTTTATATGTACAGTCGACTACGACTACCCGGCCTTCCACCTGACCATGCACTGCTTCTACTGCACGCTCGTGGGCGGCAAGGCGCCGGAACTCCTGGAGCACGAGGCGGCCCGCTGGCTCAACCGCGCGGAACTGCACAGCGTCGACTGGCTGCCTGCCGATATCGAGGTCGTGAAGGCCCTGGAAAAGGGCTAGCTACTTGCCGGCCTTGACCTGCTCGAGTTCCTCCTCGAGTTTCTTGGTCTGGGCGTTGTTCGCGTCGATGATGTTCTTCAGGTTCTCGATCTCGGTTTCCTTGTCCGAGAGCTTGTCCTCGAGATCCTTCACCTTTGCCTCGGACTCGTGCTTCTCGTCATTGGTCTTGCTGAGCTGGGCGAGCAGGCTGTCGGTAGAACTGCGGAGCTTTTCGGCGGTCTCCTCGGCATCCTTCACAGCGGAATTGTCGGAATCGTCACCGCCACAGCAAGAACAGAACTTGCCGGGGAACTTCTTGTTGAGGGCAAAAGCCGCCGCGACACCGAGAGCAAGGCCCGTAAGGAAACTGCTAGTCTTCATAAAAACTCCTTGGAACTGTTTATGGTTGAAATCTATAAAATTTTCCAAAAAGTCAACCACCCAAAACGAAAAAACCGCATAAAAACACAAAAATCCCCCGGATTGCTCCGGGGGACCTTTGCAGCGGGAAGAGCGAGATTCGAACTCGCGATAGGATTAAGTCCTATACGTCCTTAGCAGGGACGCGCCTTCGGCCAACTCGGCCATCTTCCCATCTTGGGGACACTAATTTTACTTAATTTTGGC
>JAGAAW010000029.1 GCA_017615055.1 Fibrobacter sp. | reverse complement strand
GACGTGCTGCTCTGCCCGAACCTCTTCGGCGACATCCTCACCGACGAATGCGCCATGCTCACCGGCTCCATGGGCCTCCTCCCGTCCGCTTCTATCGCCGAAGGTTCCTTCGGTCTGTACGAACCGGCCGGTGGTTCCGCTCCGGATATCGCAGGCAAGGGCATCGCTAACCCGCTCGCCCAGATTCTCTCCGTGGCCCTCATGCTCCGCTACACCTTCAAGGAAGAAGAGGCGGCAAAGGCTATCGAAGCGGCTTGCGAAAAGGTCATCGCCCAGGGCTTCCGCACTGGTGATATCTACCAGGAAGGCTGCACCAAGGTCGGCACGACCGGCATGGGTGACGCAATCATTAAGGCTCTCGGCTAATAAAGACGCCGCGACCCTTTGTAGTCACATTAAAGAATTAAAAAGCGACCGGATTTCTCCGGCCGCTTTCTTGTTTTATTTTCGTTGATTGTTAGTTCGAGCAGCCAGTGCCGAGCGTGCCTTCCAGCAGGGATTCGCAGGAGGAGATGTAGAACCTCGCCTGGTCGCTACCGGCAGGAGCCTCTTCACAACCGCCCATGACACCCGGAACATCGCAGGAGACCATGTCGCCAGAGGGTGCAGCGGCAGAGCTCGACGAGGTTTCTTCGACATCAGCGGAACTGGAGCTTTCCGGTTCAACTTCAACGGCAGGCACCTTTTCCTTGCAGTAGTTCTGTTCGCTCTTGAACACATCTTCCCTCGGCTTAGATTGCGTACCCGAAGAAGAACCGTTGACATAGCCTTCCATGGTGCAGAAGTTGGTGAGACCGATATTCGAGAACTTCTTGGTCATGCATTCCATGTAGGGCATCGGCTGAATTTCGTACTTGCGGCGCATGATTTCACCTTCCGCAGAATCGTATGCCAAGACATACTTCACGATGACGCTGTCAGTACCACGCCAGCTCTCGTCGAGGTAGGAGTATACCCATTCAGGATCATCGACCGTGAAGTTGCAGTTCGAGGTCGTCTCAAGCGGGAAAACTTCAAAGGCAGAGCCATTCACAGCAGCATCGCAAGCCTTCTTCACGGAAGCGTGAACGGCCTCGCGGGCGTTCGTTGCGAAGTAACCCTTTTCCGTACGGGTCGTAACGAGAACCGCCGTGCTGCCAGAGCAGGTCTGTTCGCCGGCAAGCTTACCATCCATGGACGTGGGGTGCGTTGCAGTAGAATCGTTCATCGTCAGCAGGCGGCAGTACATGCTGGCAGTAGTGCCCGTGAAGCGCACAGAGTCACGGATGACGAGGTCTTCGCCCTGGATTTCAAAGACGGTCGTGATGTTCGCGCTGTTGCTGCCATCACTACCCCTGTAATTGATTGCCCACGAATCGTCCGTTGCGCCGAACGTGCAGGGGGCAGCCTCTTCTTCGGCAGAAGAACTGGAGGCAGCCTCAACGGAACTCGATGAAGCCCCAGCCCCGTTGTTATCGCTGGAATCCGGCGTGCCGGAGGTTTCGCTGGAAGACGAGAGAGTTTCGTCCGGGTCGTTATTTGCTGCGGGCCAGGAACTTTCGTCGTCACCGCAAGCCATAAGGCAAAGAGCCGCAGAAATAGAAAGACCTAAACCAATTTTCGAGATATTCATATTTTCTCCTTTTAATGAATGACAGGCAAAATGTAAAAAAAAACCGAAGGAATAAAGCCTCCGGAGGTGAAATTCCGTTGTATGTAAGGACAACGTATTAGTCGCGGTTGTCGAAGGCCTCGGCTTCTTCGGGCTCCTCGACGGTCCATTCGCGAATATGGTCGGCAAGCGCCTTCTGGCCATCCTTTTCGAGCTGGTCCGAGATGCCGTTCAGGATTTCCGCATCTTCTGCGGGCAAGTCCTTCTCGTACATGTCGATATACTGCTCAAGAAGCGCATAGCGCTTGAGACCTAAAAGCAACTGCATGAATTCCGTGTCGACATTCCCGCCACTGCGGAAACTGGAATGCTCGCGGAGTAGCGTATCAGCCTGCTTTTCGTCAACCTGCTGGCAGAGGCGCGCGAGGTTGATGACCTTCGGGTAACTTTCATACAGGCGCATAGCAATCTTGACGCAGTCGGACTTGCGACCTTCCTTGTCGGCAATCGCCGCCATGAGGTCGAGATACGCTTCTTCGTCTTCGGCACCAGGGTCACGCACATCGCCGAGCCACTGCTTGGCAAGTTCGATGTCGCCGGCGACAAAGTACTCGTTTGCAATATCGATAAGCGTCGCGTTACTCTTATCCGGGTCCTTCAGGAGGGCCGCCTTTGTGTAGCGTTCGCAATCGCCCAGCGCGTCTGCCATGTCCGTAATGGCGTCGATGATATCCTCGCGGTTCTGGAGTTCCACTTCGGTAACTGTCGCGATAAGTTCATCGATAAGTTTCTTCGCGATTTCGTCGGGCAGAACCTCGTTGAGCGAGAGGAAAAGCACGGAACGGCCTTCCCCACCCACATGACGCAGCGCCAGGTCGTGAATCAGGTCGGCAATGTAGTCCTTGTCATCGTACTGGCTAGCAAGTTCCACAAAGAATGTGCCTGCATCGTAGAAGAGGCTTTCCCAGTCGTCGCGTTCCTCGTCGTCCGCCTTGAACGAGAGAAAGTCTGTGCGGAGCGTCCACGCGAGCAGTTCGAGCTGCAGGCGAACATCCTTGAAATCCTCGATATCGTCAATCGTCTTCGCAATTGTCTCGTACAGTTCATCCGGACGGTGCAGGAGCCTGCTTTCGCCGTTTATAATCTGCGTAAGCGTTTCGCGGATGCGGTCTTCCTTGCCACGGAATGCAGCGGCACCGCTATTCGATTTCCAAACTTTTTTCTTCTTAGCCATAGGTACAAATGTAGAAAAAGAATTGAGCGAGATTACTTCTTCTCGCGGATGCGCTTGTAAAGGCTTTCAGCCTTCTCGGTATCGCCCGCGTTGGAGAACACATGGCCCACGTTCTCGGCACCGATACGGCCCTGCGAACTGCCCGCAATCCAGGCCTTCATGTAGCATTCGAACGCTTCGTCGTAGCGTTTCTGATTAAAGTAGATCTGACCCAGGTCTAGATTTAGGTCGCCCTTGCCCTTGTTGTGCCGCAGGCCTTCTTCCAGCGTGAAAATTGCCATCCATGGAGAATTGTTCTGCACGTACATCTGCGCGAGGTAGCGGCGGGCAGAGACATTCTCCGGGTCCATCAATATGCCGTTTTCCATCTCGTTCAGGGACTGGCGCGTAGAATCCATGCTGCGGTAGTAATATGCGAGCGTAAAGTGGACGTCGGCACCTGCGGTAGCCGTCATCTGGAGTGCATTCTGCAAGGTCTTGATGGCGTACTCGTAGTCGCCCAGTTTCTCGTAGACTTCGGCAAGGCCGTACCAAGCATCCATGCGGTCGGGGTTCAGCCTCAGCGCACGCTCGAAGTTCTTCTGCGCGAGTGTCCAGTCGCGGCCCTTCAGGTAGCATTCCGCGAGCGCAAAGTGCACGTGGTCGGATTCCACGCCGAGTTCAATCGCACGGTTGTATGCCGCAATCGCATCGCCCGGAGAATCAGCGAGGTAGTAGAGGTCACCGAGCAGCATCCATGCCTTCTCGAAATTCGGCAGGAGTTCTACGGTGCGCCTGTAAGCCACCATCGCGACCTGCTTGCGGTCGAGTTGCACCAGTGCGTTGCCTAGATTGAACCATGCGAAAGGCTCGTAACGGCCCTCGTCAATCGCCGCACGGTAAAGCGGAACCGCTTCCTTGAACTTTCCCTGGTCGTAAAGTTCATTCGCCTTGAAGAAGTAATCTTCCGCCGCGTGGGAGCACATCGGCAGTAAAAAAAACAAGAAAACAACAAATAAGGCCTTCGCAGTAGTGTGCAAACGAGTGTCGCGACGGTCTGCTTGCAGACCGGCATGACCGAGTGCAGCCACGGACGCCGTAGGCGTCCACTCCGAGCTGGGGCCCCGCCCGCGTGATGTTCTCACCCGAGACAAGGTCTCTCTAAATTTGTAATTAAAATCATTTGACAAAGCGGAACTCCTTTGTGGCCTTCTGTGCCACGGGATATCCGCCCAAGTGCGCGGGACTGAACTTCCACTGCTTTACGGCCTTCAGGGCCTCGTTCTCGAAACCGTAACCCGGAGGGTCTAGACTCATTACGCTCGCCTGCGCCACGTCACCATACACGTCGATGACGACCATAACCTTCACGTAGCCCGAAATACCGAGTTTCTTCGCGCGGTCGGGGAACTTCGGCTGCACTTCCTTAAGAACCTGCGCCTGCTCGTCCACCTCGCCCGCCTCGTACACCACGTTTTCCATCGAGCCCGTACCCACGGCAACGCCATCGCCTGCCGCACCGCGTGCCAGCGAGAGATCCATCTGGAAATTCTGGCTACGGGATACCCCCATGTTCGAGGTAATCTTGAACGGGTTCGGGTTCACGATGGTGCGAATCACCTTCTGCTTCACCTCGGGCTTCTTTTCGCTCACGAGCACTTCCACTTCCGTTACGGCGTCGAGTTCCTTCTCCGTCTTTACGCCCTTGTCGAAAAGCAGGGCGTTCAGCACCGGAATCGCAAGGAAGAACACCGCACTCACGATAAACGAGAGCACGAATGCTGCCGGGAACCGGAAATATTTAGCGAGAAAGTCGACCACTATTCCTCTTTATTCGCGGAGATTGAAACCTTGCGGACTTTCGCCAAGTTACATTCGTCAAGAATATCCACCACCACGCCGTTGGGGGCGTCACGGTCGCTCACGATAATCACCGGGCGGTCCGGAGCCTCGGCCATCATCTGGCGTAAAACGGTCTGAAGCGTAGAGAGGTTCACCTGGGTCTCGTTGATGTGTATCGTACCCTGACGCGTCACGCCAATTAATATGCTTTCCTTCGCGAGTTCCTTCGCAGAACTTGCCTTCGGCTTCGTCACGTCCACACCTGTCTCGCGCGTGAACGTGGATGTCACGATAAAGAAGATGAGCAGGATGAACACCATGTCGAGCATCGGCGAAACATCTATTCCGCCCGCATCGCGTGTCCTTTTACGTATAAAACTCATTTATCCTCCTCTACACTTTCATGTGAATCAGGATTTTCCGCATTCTGGATCCTATCGGTCGGCCCTTCGACAAGCTCAGGGGCCTTCTCTCCAGGATGACATCCGGAACTTTCAAAAACAAACGATTCGTACTTGAGCGCCTCGCTCCAGGCGCTGTCCTCGACCTTCTCCACGCAACTGGAGAGGTAGTTGTAGGCCAGCATCAGCGGGAATGCCACGAGCAAGCCCGCCTGCGTAGTAAGGAGCGCTTCCGAGATGCCATCGGCAAGGAGCACCGGGTTCCCGAAACCGAACTGCTGTATGGTCTCGAAGGTATGCACCATGCCCGAGACCGTACCCAGGAGGCCCATCATGGGCGCAAGTGCGGCGCAGGTAGAAATTGTCTTGAGCGACTTGGAAAGGTTCACGGATATGCGGTGGCGCGTAGCCTCCATCGCGTTACGCACGGCTACAGGACCCTGCCCGCGGTAATCGCGCACGTCCTTCGCCAGCGCATAGAAATATCCGTAGGGGCGCTTGCCGAGCGAATCGAAGGCAACGGACTCGCCCTTCTTCTGCAGGTTCTTCCAGAATGCAGAAACGGACTTGCCCTTGAGCATGAAGTAGTAGCCGTAGCGTTCGAGCATCAGGAACCAGCCGAACCAGCCGAGCAAAAAGATAGGCGCAAGCACCCACCCTCCCCTAAGGAGGATGTTCATGGCCGCTTCGAAAAGCGAATTCTGGTCGACGCCCGTAATCAAGGGCTACTTTTCCTTTATCCAGAGGGCGTTGAGTACGGCAAGCCCAGCCTTTTCCATACGGCTGCGCAATGCATCGCAACGGTTCACAAGGAACGTGTGCAATAGCTGCAGCGGAATAGCCACCATCAGGCCCGCTTCCGTAGTCACGAGGGCAATGGAAATGCCGCCCGCAAGGAGTTTCGGGTCACTAGTGCCGTGCATCGTAATGACGTCGAAGAGTTCAATCATACCCATCACCGTACCCAGGAGGCCGAGTAACGGTGCGGTAGAGGCAAACACGGAAACCCAGGTAAGGCCTGATTCAATCTTCGGGACTTCGGCAGAGAAGAGTTCTTCCAGGGCCTTTTCTGCAGGGGCGCGGCCCGGGTAATCCTTACCCAGTACAGTCCGCAATACCTTCCCTACCTTGCCGTGGGACTTTGCGGACTGTACGCGCGCTGTCTCCACGTCGCCCTTCTCGAGTGCCTTCAGCGCGCGCCGCGCCGAAAGCCCGCCAAAACTTGCCACCATAATCCAGATGAACTTGATGAGGAATATCAGGAGCCCGAGCCCGAACAGCGTCGCAATCGGGTACATCAGGATACCGCCGTTCTTGAAGAACTGCTTGAAGTCGTCCTTCCAGGTGGTTTCCGTATGGTTTGCAAGTTCGCTAGAAAGTTCCGTACTCAGGAGCACGTCTACCGGCACCATCACGAATGCGGAATCGTTCACGTTCGCAAAGACCTTCGCGACATTTTTCTTCGTCTCGGGAGTCAGGTTCTCCTGCCAACTGTAGGTACGCTTCTTTTCGCCGGCAACCGGGAGCATGAGCGCAGCCGCGTGCAACCCGTGGATATCGGCGACGTTTGCCATCTGCAAGGCATAGAGCCCGCCAAGGCGCATGCGGTCGCCCTGCGCCACGGCAGAACCGAACATGAGTTCCGCCTTCTCGACAGTCGCCTCACGAGTGAACGCCATCTCGGCGCGGGCAGCATCGAGCACGCCCTTTGCAATGCGGAGCGGGTCATCCTTGTAGAGGCCCATCTCCTTCTTCACCTTGTTCTGTACTTCTACGCGTTCTACCATCTTGAAGGGAACACCCTGTTCCTGGAACTTCGCAAGCGTCTCGAGGCGCTCCGGACCGGCAGCCAAGGACAGGAATTCGGCACGGGCCTTTTCGGCCTGGAGTTTCACCTGGGCCAAGTCCTCGCGGGCCACGCGCACGTCCTCGAACAGGCGGGCACGTTCCGACATCAGGGCATCGACCTTCTCCTTGTTTTCCTGATACTTGTCATTGAACATCTCGCGTTCCTGGTTCGCCGTCTCGCGGTCCTTCCAGCGGGCGGCAACAGCCATGTCACGCTTCTTGCGGGCCTCTTCCAAGTCGGCCTTCGCGCTATTGAGTTCTGCGCGCTTCTTCACCGCATCGATGTCGGAGTTCTGCTGTGCATGGGCTGCGGGAGCGAGAATTGCGAATGCTGCTACAACAAGAGGTATGAAGAAACGTGCACTGGATCCTTCGACTCCGCGCTTCGCGCTTCGCTCAGGATGACGATTGAGGCCAATTCCTAATTCCGAATTCCGAATTTCGAATTTCATTATTTAGCCTCCTTCGGGAATGCGACCGGTATGGTCACGAGCCTCGGAGCCGTTTTCCCTTCGGCAACCTTCATCACGTCCTTCAGTACTGTGCGCATCGCAAGGTCATCGGACACGTTCTTCCAGGAGTATCCTCCATCGGCGGTACGGGCAAGCCAGAGCACGTCGTTGCCGTCGTTGCTCACAAAGATCGATGCTACCGCACCATAGCGCAGGTAAGTCCCGGGAACGCTGCGGGCATCCACCTGCAAGAATCCCTTCCACACCTCGGTCGTGTAACCCAGGCGGATGCGGTCGTAGAATACCTCGAGCGTACGGTTCAGTGCATCGTCAGCCTCGATAACGCCCTTGTGGAGCTGGTCCGCGATTTCCTGGACGCTCTTGATGGTTTCCTCGTTCCGGTACGGGAAGTCGGACTCGAATACGGGCACCAGCGAATCGATAACCTTCGCCAGGGACTCGTTGTACTTCGTCTTGCGGCTTTCGTACCAGCGGATGGTTCCCATCGTCTTCTGGCGGGCTTCGGCAATGTGGCTAAGTTCCGCCTTCAGCGAATCGATTTCCGCCTTGAGCGTCTTGTTCTGCCCGGCAAGTGCCTGTACCTTCTTGCGGCCAACTTCGATAAACTCGGAGTGACGCTTCTTTTCGGCATCGTGCAGGGATTTTTCGCGTGAGGTTTCAGCCTCGACCGCCTTGATCTGGCGACGAACGCTTTCCACCGTCTCTTGGGCTCCGGCCATTACGGCAACGAGCCCGATACATACGAGTAGTTTCGAGAAGGGAAAATTCATAAGCGAAAAATACAAAGAACCGCGGCCTCTAGACCACGGTTCCTTGCGAAAAAATGCGTTAAATAAGGCTTACTTCTTGGAATCCTTGAAGTACTGCGCAGTGTTCTTGGCACCGGCCTTCTTCAGGGCCTTGATCAGACGTGTGTAGCCTTCGTTGGTAGCCCAATCGAGCACAGAGTAGCCCTGACCGCACTTGGCGTTCACATCGGCACCCTTCTCGATGAGGAACATCATGGCATCGTAGTTGCCAGACTTGACGGTCCAGTGGAGCGGGAGGTAGCCATCCGGGCCACGGCTCTCGAGCGGAGCACCTGCATCGGCGAGCACCTGGAGCATATCGACCTTGCCCGTCTTGGCAGCGATAAGCACTGCAGTACCGAGCGTTGCCGGATCAGCACCTTCCTTCTTGAGCTGGTCGATGAGAATCTTCACCACATCGGCATTACCCATCATCACAGCGTTGTCGAGCACGGCTTCACCGTTGCTGTTCTTGACGTTGGCCTTTGCACCATGGTCAAAGAGGTAGTTCAGCACCATCACGTTGCCCTTGTTAGCGGCAATGGCGACTGCGTTGTTGCCGTTATCGGCAATGGCATCAATTTCGTAGGAGGCCTTCAGGAACACGGTCATCATGAGCGTATCGCTGTTGAAAGCATAGTTGATGAAGTTGTTCGCATTGAAAGCAATGTGCTTGTTTTCAAGAGCCTTGCGGACACCCTGGGGATCGCTCTTGGCAAGGAAAGCCTGCACGGAAGCCGGGTCCTTAAAGTTGACGTCGTCACCACAGGCGACAAGTGAAAATGCAAGGCCGAGACCACAAAGTCCAAGAAGGGTTTTCTTCATTTTTTTACTCCAAAAAAGGTGTTTTTGTTCTTATGCCTCTAAAATTACACTTTTTTTAGCCAATTTATTCACAAAAAAATTTTTTTTTCCAAATTTTTTTAAATTTCCCGTCATGAGTAAATTTTTCTTTGCCTTAACCCTCGGTGCAGCCGCTTTTTGCTTCGCCGACACTGTCTTTATCGACAATTCCATGGCCGCTGACAACAGGAGCGACGTCAACGAGTACGAAGAACGCTTCGCCATCGGCCCCTACATCGAGTTCACGAACATCAAGATGGATAACGTAGACTGGTCGTACAGGGTAAACGGCCGCAGATACGATATCGACGTGAACAACACGTTCACCTTCGGCGGTACGGGTATTCTCCCCTTCAATAACTACGTCGGCCTCTACGCTATCCTCGCCTACCAGTTCCTGGGTGTTTCCTACAAGGACCGGTACCTCAATGACGCCTACAAGCTCCAGGAAGCGATGGATATCGAATACGATGGCTGGAACGTCCCTGTCGAGAAGGATGACATCGAGGGCCACCACCAGATTCACATCGCTCTCGCCCAGATCGGCGTTGACTTCGGCGTCCCGCTGTACAGCAGCTACAACTACCAGTTCATGTGCAAGCTCTACGGCTTCGTGGGAGGCATTACCGGCAAGACGTTCTTCCAGAACGATTCCAAGTTCCTCGCCCCCGCAATCTGGGGTTATACCTACGGCGCGGGCCTGCGCGTCGCCTTCCATGCATTTACGCTTGCCGGCGGCATCCGCAATACGCACGAATACTTCCACACGTACTACGAGCAGCCCATTTCGGACAAGAAGGAAAACGAGGAGTTCATGCTTGACTTCAACGCCTTCCTCCAGCCCTACGTCAGCATGACAATCGACCTGTTCTAAAGCACCGAAGGTGCCCACGCAAATAATCCGCGCGTACCAGAGGCATGCGACCTGTTTTGAGCGGATTATTAAGTGTCGGGAGGGTCTTAAGGAGGGCCAGCCCGGTGGGCGCCCTCCCTAGTCTCATTAAGGCTTCTTAATTTTCAATTTATCGCCGGGCTTGATCTTTGTATCCTTGAGCCCGTTCCACTTCATGATATCTTCCTTGGTCGTCTTGTAGGACTTCGCAAGGTCATAGAGGGAATCGCCCTGCTTCACCGTGTAGGTGATGAACCCGTCAGCCTTTTCGGCAGGCTTGTCCTTCGAGGAGTTCTTCGAACCGCGCACCACGAGCGTATCGCCCGGATGGATGTTCGAGTTGGTAAGCCCATTCCAAGCCATCAGGTCATCGACCGTGCAGGAGAACTTCTTCGCGATGTAGTAGAGGTTATCGCCCGATTCCACCACATAGGTATTGCCCTTCGTGGGCGCGACCTTATCGGCAGTCTTCTTCGCCTTTTCCGCCTTCTTGTCGTCCTTCTTGGTATCGGCCTTCGGTTCGGGCTTTGCAGGCTTCTTCGGCGGCGTGTATGCCGGAATTACAAGGGAATCACCGATGGTAAGCCTGCGGATAAACCCGCTATTCGCTTCCATCAGGAGGCGCGTAGGTATGGAGAGCGCCTCGGCAATGTTCGCGTAGGTATCACCCGCGCCCACCACATAGCGTTCACCCTTCTTGAGTTCAATCTTCTTCATCTCGCCCGCGGGCTTGAGCTCGGGCTTCGAGACAAAAATCGTATCGCCGGGCTTGACAACCGCGGTCGGCTCCATCTGGTTCCATATGCGCAGGGATTCCTGCGAGACGCCGAACTGGCGGGCAATGGATGCGAGGTTGTCGCTCAGTTCCACCACGTAGGTGCGGACCTTGAGCGGCTTCTTGCCCGAGGACTTCTTCGGGCTCACCTTGATAGGAATCAGGAGCGTCTTGCCCTGACGCACGCGGTCGTTCTTGAGGTTGTTCGCGAGCTTGAGCTCGGTGACGGTAATGCCGTACTGCTTGGCAATCGCCCCCAGGTTCTCGCCCTTCTTGACCCTGTGATGGTGCCAGCTGGAGAACGAGTTCTTCTGCATGCGGTCATAGCCCTCGACAAATGCGGAGCGGGTACCGAACGGCAGGCGCAGCAGGTAGGAATCCACGTTAGGCGGCGTACACCACATCACAAGTTCCATATTGAGCGTGCGGAGCGTATCCTCCGGAACCTTCAGGAGTTTCGCCACTTCCTCGAGCGAGAAAGAATCGAACACCGTTACGGTATCAAACTGCGGGCGATAGGTCTGCTTCACGGTAATATCGTACTGTTCCGGGTAATGACCGATGACCATCGCCGCGAGGATACGCGGAACGTAGTGCATCGTCTCCTTCGGGAGTTCCAGGTCCCAGTAGGTCACGGCCTGAGTGGTATCGTGCGTAGAATCTGCCTTCCATTCACGGATTTCGCGACGGATACGGCCTTCACCGCAGTTGTAGGCCGCCATGGCAAGGAGCCAGTCGCCAAACTCGTTGTACAGGTAAGAAAGGTAATTGAGCGCGGCCTCGGTAGCCATCTCGGGGTTACGGCGCATGTCGACCCAGTAGTCAACACTCAGGCCATAGCGCTTGCCCGTTTCAGGAATAAACTGCCACAGGCCAGAAGCCTTCGCGCGGCTATAGGCCTTCACCTTGAAGCCGGATTCCACGAGGGAAAGGAAGATGAGGTCGCGGGGCATGTTGTGCTCGGCGAGCTTTGCGTAAACAAGGGAATCGTAGGCGGTCTTGCGGCTGAGCGAGCCCTCGGTAAAGCTCTTCGCCTTCGAGGTGAGGTAGAATACCTCCTGTAGCACGCGCTCGTTGAACTTGATAGGGAGCGTGAATTCGTTCACGTCGAGGGAATCGAGCTGGTCCTCGAGGCTCGTGAGCGAGGCACTGTCGGCAAGGACGCTCTCGTCCTGGAATATGCCGTCGAGCGGGCCTTCGTCGGCGCCAGTCACTTCGTTGGGGTACACCTCGTCGAGTGCACGCACCAATAGCACGGACATCTTGAGCCTGTAGAGGGAATCCTCCTTGGGGCTTACGTTCGCGTAGGTTGAATCAAAATGTTCTGTTACAAGATTACGGAGCGAGCGGTTCAGGTAGCGGCGTGCCTGGTTCCATTCCTGGTTGTCCATCGCCTGCAGTGCGTACTGGTAGTTTTCCCACGAGGGGCGCATGGCAAGCGAATCGGAGACCTTGAACCTGAGCGACCATTCGGCAAACGACAGCGTATCGCTCACAGGTGCTTCCTGCACCTGCACGTCAGCAAGCCCATTTGCCGCCTGATTCGGAGCACAGGCCAGCAATACGGACGTCGCCAGAACGGCTATGGAATAGCCGGCAAGCCTACGCCAGCAGATCACTGGTCGTAGTCCAGGTCTTCGGCGTAATCGGACCAGATCTGGTCACGCTTGAAGGAAGGCTGGTCGAAGTCGACTTCTTCGTCAACGTCTTCTTCTTCCTCAATTTCTTCTTCTTCCTCTTCGTTAGAAAAGGGCATTGGGGCATCAAAACCATCACCTTTGGGGCGGCGACCACAATGATAGGCGAACTGTAACATAATACCTCTTGTTTCAGTTTAACACACGCGCCATTCCATACAGGATCACTCCGCACATCACAAGGGCAGCAACCATCTGGAGAATGATTATCACGCGGTTAACGCGATAAGCCGTCTGTGCCTTCCTGTGCCACGAGGGTAAACCCTGATTATGTCTTGACGTGAGACTCACGGAGGCAAATATATACATAAACTTGAAAATGCAACAAGGAAAATCAAAAAAAAGTTATTTTTTTTGCGGATTATGAAGAAAATCCTGTTTTCACTGCTGTTTCTTGCCCAATTTATCCATGCCCAGATAGGCATCGGGCAAGATATGGAGGGCGTCCGCGTGCCAACCGCGAACACCTTGACCCAGGGTTACTTCTTCATTTCGGGCAGTTACGAGTCGGTAAGCGACGGTCACCCGCTAGCCATGAATGGCTACACCGTCGATGGAAATCCCGAAATTACGTTGCTCGACAAGAACACGCCCTCCTCGGGCGGCTCACTCACGCTCGGTTTCGGGGCTACCGACAACCTGGAACTCACCCTCATGCTCCCGCTCTACTACGAAGGTACCATCGACGGTACCGAACTCGACGGGTTCGGTACGGGTGACCTCTACCTAGGGACCAAGTATTCCTACCCCATTCCGGGTGTGCCGGTCAATCTCGCATTTGTTAGCGGCCTTACCATTCCTACAGGTGCAAAGTCCATCGGGTTTAGGCCCAGGCACCAGTGGTTCATCTACGATGACCGTGAGTCCTACGCGTTCACGGCAGGCAAGTGGGGCATATTCCTGGAAGGTGTCGTATCCGTGAACATCTTCGACTACGTCTACTGGAACAGTTATGCGGGCTATTTCCACGTGCTGAACGCAAAGAACTACACCGTGGTCTGGGGTTCGGGATTCGAGATTTTCCCCAAGAAGATGGTCTCGGGCGTGGTCGAAATGACTGCAGAGACGTCGCTATTCCGCGACAACCCCATCAAGGAACTCATGAACGACGTGTTCCGCGTGACACCCGCAGTCAAGATCCACCTGCCTGACATGCTCAACCTGATGCTCGGCATGGATGTCGGCTTTGACTTCGTGCGCGATGCCGATTTTGATAACAGCATCGAGATTACCAGGCGATTCGAGGACAAGAAGCTCAAGTACAATATACGAGGCACCCCCGAATTCGCGATGGTACTCGCCATTACCAAGACAATTGACTTTAGCCGAAAGGATACCGACAATGACGGCGTGATAGACCGCCATGACATGTGCCCGAACACCGAACTGGGGGTCGCGGTCAACAACAGGGGTTGCCCCGTGGATAACGACCAGGACGGCGTGCTCAACATTTTCGATAACTGCCCCGAGACCCCGCGCGGCGTTATAGTAGACTACTTTGGATGCCCCGTTGATACCGATGGTGACGGCATTGCCGACTACCTGGACCAGTGCCAGGCCACACCCAAGGGAACCGCAGTCGACAGCACCGGATGTATGCGCGATAGCGACGGTGACGGCGTAGATGACAACAACGACAAGTGCCCTAACTCGCTCTCAAGAGACAAGGTGGACGAGAACGGCTGCCCGCTCGACGATGACCACGATGGCGTACTCAATGACCGCGACGAGTGCCCGCACACTCCGCGCGGATACTCGGTTGACCTGCGTGGTTGCCCACTCGACTTTGACCACGATGACGTTCCGAACGATATTGACATGTGCCCGAACAGCGTCGAGGGCGAAATCGTGGATGAGGACGGATGCCCCGCCGACAACGACCGCGACGGCGTGGCCGACAGCAGGGACCAATGCCTCAATACCCCGAGAGGATTCCCGGTGGACGAGAACGGCTGTCCGCGCGACCATGACCAGGATGGCGTACCCGACGCTCTCGACAAGTGCCCGAACTCCCCCGCACACGCCCCTGTGGATTCTGTCGGATGCCCCATAGACAGCGACAACGACGAAGTTTACGACTACATGGACAAGTGTCCGGGGACCTTCCCGAACGTGATTGTCGGGCGTGACGGATGCCCGCTGAACCCGAAGAACAACCTGAACGCCATTGCCGTGCATGTGAAGTTCAAGAACAATTCCGAAGCGCTGCTGAACTCGAGTTACACAGCGCTGAACGATGTCATCTACCTGATGCGCAAGTACACGTTCGACCTCGAAATCCAGTGCAGCAGCCCCGCCGGCGAGGAGGTATCGAACCAGCAGGCACAGGCGATTGCCGACTACCTCATCGAGAAGGGCATTAACAAGAAGCGCATCAACGCGCAAGGCTTCGGGAGCAAATTGCCGCAAGGCGAAGAATTCAAGAACTGGAACTCGAAGGGCGTGCGGCTGATTCCCGTAACGCATGTCGAGGAAGAGACGAAATGATTAACACCACCCTCTGCTACATCGAGCAAGACGGCAAGTACCTGCTGCTCCACCGCGTCAAGAAAAAGAACGACATCAACAAGGACAAGTGGATTGGCATCGGTGGAAAGTTCGAGGAAAAGGAATCGCCCGAGGACTGCATACGCCGCGAGGTGATGGAAGAGACTGGCCTGACTCTTATTCGCCCCAGGTACCGCGGTATCGTGACCTTTATCAGCGACGGCATGCAGGAAACGGAATTCATGCACCTGTTCACCGCCACTGAGTTTTCGGGGACAATCAAGGAATGCGACGAGGGGACTCTCGAGTGGGTGCCCAAGGAAGACGTGATACGCCTCCCCCACTGGGATGGCGACCTCATATTCCTCGCCCTGCTGGAACGGGGCGAGCCGTTCTTCTCGCTTAAACTGACGTACGTGGGATCGACGCTCACCGAGGCACTCCTAAACGAGAAGCCGGTCCACGTCTCGGACTTTATCTAGCAATTACCACTTCGCTAATGCAGCCCTGATTAATTAAGGCGTCGCGTAGCGACTACCACTTGGCAAGGGCGTTTGCGATAATCAGGTCCTGCAACTTCTCGATGGCGCGGGCCTGGCCGTGCCTATCTTCCGACTCGTTCTTCTGGATATCGTAGACACCGTCGGCAGAGAGCGACTTGTTCTCGTAGATAATGCGTTCCTTCACGTTATCATAGAACTTGACGCTCACGCGGATTGTAACGCGGTACGTTTCCACGTCGCTGTTGCTATTGTAGTTCTCGGGCTTGTTCGCATAGCTCAGGAGCGTAATCTCAAAGTCGGCGTTCGCCTCCTCGTTCACGAGACGGATACCGCCGGCGTTCTTCTTGAACATGTCGACGACCGCCGTGTGGAGGTCGTTTGCAAGCACCGGGTCGAGAGCCTTGTCCTCGACCTCGTGAATCTGCACCGTCTTGATGTGGCTCGGGAGCGTACTTGCCGTAAAGCTGTAGCAGCCTGCAAACATAAGCGATACAAGCGCCAGAAGGCACATGCGCAAAACATTCCCGGATACAAACTTTTTGCCAAAAACGAGCATGGCCTAAATTTAACATTTTTTATATTGGGTCAAGATGAATAACGGAAAAAAGACCGAATACGCCTACAAGGTCGCCGAGCACGTGTTTACGCTCGGATTCGCTCCCGAACTGGAACTTGATTCCGGTGCAATGCTCGATAACTATGCGCCGTTCGCCTATGCTGGCGATGAACCCGCCCTCTTTACGGTAAGTGTCGTGAACTCCCCCGCACCCGCCTTCGAGGAAGAAACCCGGCAGGACGAGGAAGGCCAGCAGATACTCTGCGGGCACACGCAGGTAGGCGACGCCGTATTTGAATTCAGGCTGCAGAACAGGACCTGCGGGACGCTCGTGTGCAATGGCGATTACACCCGCGGGACCATCCACCTGACGGATTTCGCCCCGAAATTTACGATAAACAACTCCATGATGGTCCTCTACGCGCTAGCCTCCTCGCGGTACAGAACTGCGCTGTTCCATTCCGCCGTTATCCGGAATGGCGGCTACGGCTACATGTTCCTTGGCAAGAGCGGTACCGGCAAGAGCACGCATGCCCGCCTCTGGCTCAAGCATGTCGAAGGTTCTGCCCTCCTGAACGACGACAACCCGGTGGTGCGCGTGTTCGAGAACGAAATCCGCGTGTTCGGTTCACCCTGGAGCGGAAAGACGCCCTGCTACCGGAACGAGTCGTGCCCGCTGGGGGCAATTGTGCTCTTAAGCCAGGCTCCCTACAACAAGATTGAACGCCTGCGCGGGATAGAAGCGTACGCCGCCCTCGTGCCGAGCATCTCCGGAAAACGCTGGGACCGGAAAATCGCCGACGGGCTTCACGAAACCGAGAACGCGCTTGCAATGAAGGTGCCTACCTGGTACCTGGAATGCCTCCCCAACGAGGATGCGGCAAGGACATGCAATAGCGCCATAAGGGTCAAGGGATGAATATTTCGGATGACGAAATTCTTGCCGAGGCTATCCGGCTCGTAGCAGACGGGGTCCAGGTCACCTTCCCCGTGAACGGCAGGAGCATGCTGCCGTTTATCGTGGGCGGTCGGGAAAGCGTCATCCTCGCCAAACCCGAACCTCCGAAAATCGGCAACGTGGTGCTCGCCTTTGTCGACGGCAACCGCTACGTCATCCACCGTATAGTGAAGGTCGATGGTGAAAACGTCACGCTGATGGGCGACGGAAACCTTTACGGCGTAGAACGATGCAAGGTCACAGACATCAAGGCACAGGCTTTCTACGTGGTCAATTCGCGCGGGAAACGGCATTCCCTGGATTCGGGCCTCTACAAGTTTGGTGCCAAGGTATGGTGCATCCTTAAGCCTATCAGAAAATGGCTACTATTGTGCTATAGAGTTTTAGAAAAGGTAAAGATATTATGAAACTGAAAAGCGGATTTGTGCTGCGCGACGTGTGCGGCGAGCAGGTGATTATGGGCGAAGGTATCGGGGCTCTCGATTTCGGGCGGCTCCTGTGCCTCAACGAGACTGCCGTATTCCTGTGGAAAAAGGCAGAAAGTGCCGGCGAGTTTAGCGTAGACATGCTTGCCGAGGCCCTTTGCGAAGAATACGACGTGAGTGCTGAACAGGCAAAGACGGATGTTGCCGCCATCGTTGATGAATGGAAGAAGGTCGGTGTCGTAGAATGAACTATGCGGCCTGGCTATGGCGCAATACGCGCGGTACACGGCTAAACGCCCTCGTACGTATCTGGATCGGTTTGGTCCAGGTGGTGCTCGGGCTTTTGATGGTATGGCTCTCCAAGAAGTTTATCGACGAGACCATACGCACGGGAACATCGCACGAAATCGCATGGATGATAGCATTCCTCGTGCTTACCGTCGTGGGACGAATCCTGCTCCGCCAGGTCTACTACTATATGACAACGGTCACTGTCACGCGCAAGTCTAACGCGCTCCGGCTAGACCTGTTCAGCAGGTATTTCTCGAAGCACCTCTTTAGCGAGCACGATTTCCACTCCGGCGACATTACCTCGCGCCTTACGAAGGACATCGATTCCGTAGCGACGGTCATTGCCGACACCCTCCCCCAGATGGTCGTGACGGGCATGCAGTTGCTGGGCGCATTCCTTCTGATGCGATTCTTCGATGCGCGTCTCGCCTGGGCTCTCGTGATATTCACACCATTTGCGATTATTATCGGGAAATTTATTGCACACCGCCTCAAGAACATGACGCACGACATCCGCGAGAAAGAAAGCAATATCCAGATGCACGTGCAGGAAGGCGTGGAACACAATGCCGTGTTGCGCTCGCTCGGGAGCGAACAGTGGATGACAGAACGCCTCGGCAACATGCAGAGCGAACTCGAAAGCGGCGTGCAGCGCAGGACAAAATTCTCGACTGTGACGCGGTTCATGCTCGGTTGCGCCTTCGGCATCGGCTACCTGATGGCATTCGTGTGGGGCGGTATAGGGCTTAGGAACGGCGTGATTACCTTCGGCGTGATGACATCGTTCCTGCAACTGGTAGGGCAAATCCAACAGCCGATTCTCACGCTCCTGAACATGACCCCGCAGGTCGTGCACTCCACTGCAAGTATCGACAGGCTCGAGGAAATTAGAACGAATGATGATGCAGCAGACGATGTTCACGATGCAGTGTTAAACGGCGCTATATTAAACGGCGCGGCCGGTGTCCGGTTCGAAGATGTCTCGTTCAAGTACGCGAAGGGCGACCGCGAAATCATCACGCATTTTACGCATGACTTTAAGCCGGGTACAAAGACCGCCCTCCTGGGCGAAACCGGCGCGGGAAAGACAACGCTCTTCCGAATGATGCTCGGATTTATCGCGCCTGCAGGCGGGAGCGTCTCGGTATATGAGGCGCAATCTAATACGGGCGACAAACTTGCTGCAGGCAAGGCCACGCGCATGAATTTCGTATATGTCCCGCAAGGCAACACGCTCATGAGCGGTTCCATCCGGTACAACATGCTCCTTGCAAAGCCCAGTGCGAGCGAGGAGGAACTCAAGGCGGCTTTGCATACCGCCTGTGCAGACTTCGCACTAGAATTCCCCCACGGGCTCGATACCGAAATCGGCGAGCGGGGCGCGGGCCTCAGCGAAGGCCAGGCCCAGCGTATCGCCATCGCGCGCGGGCTCCTGCGCCCGGGCAGCATCCTGCTGCTTGATGAAATCAGTGCATCGCTCGACGAAGAAACCGAGCGCGAACTGTACACCCGCCTTTTCGCCGCCTACCCCGAAAAGACGATGATCTTCATCACCCACCGTAGTGCCATCTGCACCCTCTGCGACGAGATTGTGCGGGTCTGACGTTGCCGTGGTCCGTGGCTTTTTTCTAAATTTACCCGCGTAAATTTTATTCATCCGAGGCATAAAATGCTTGACATAAAGAAAATCCGCGAAAATCCGGAATACTACATTGCTGAAACCGAAAAGAAATATACGACCGTCAGTCTGAAGGACGTTCTCGAAATCGATAACGAGCGCCGCCCGCTCCTCACCGAAGTGGAACGCCTCAAGAGCGAACGCAACGCCGAATCCAAGAAGATCGGTGACCTGAAGAAGAAGGGCGAAAACGCCGATGAGGCCGTTGCCGCCATGCGCGCACTTGGCGACAAGATCGACGAACTCGACAAGAAGCTCAAGGACCTCGACTACAAGCAGACCGAAATGCTCATGCACGTGCCGAACATCGCCCCGCGTTCCCCGGAAGGCAAGGACAGTTCGGATAACGTGGTCGAGAAAGATGGCCCGATTCCTGCCGACTACTACACCAAGAACGACGACTTCGCCCGCGTGGACCACAAGACCCTCGGCGAACGCCTCGGCATCTTTGACTTTGAACGTGGCGCTAAGATTTCCGGTTCCGGTTTCCCGGTTTACCGCGGTCTCGGTTCCCGCCTGGAACGCGCCCTCATCCAGTTCTTCCTGGACGAACACCAGAAGGCAGGCTTCGAAGAATTCACGCCTCCGTACCTCGTGACCCGCAACACCATGCGCGGCACGGGCCAGCTCCCGAAGTTCGAAGAAGACATGTACCGCTGCGACAAGGACGACGACCTGTTCCTCATCCCGACTGCAGAAGTTCCTCTGACCAACCTTTACGCCGGCGAAGTGATTCCGGAATCCGAACTCCCGAAGCGCATCTGCGCCTACTCCGCCTGCTTCCGCCGTGAAGCTGGCTCCTACGGCAAGGACACCCGCGGTCTCCTGCGCCTGCACCAGTTCAACAAGGTCGAAATGGTCTACTTCGCCCACCCGGAACGTAGCTACGAAGACCACGAAGAGCTCACCCGCTTCGGCGAAATGCTCCTCGAAAAGCTTGGCCTCCCCTACCACCGCCTCGCACTCTGCAAGGGCGACCTCGGTTTCGGTGCCGCCAAGTGCTACGACCTCGAAGTCTACGCCCCTGTCGAAAAGAAGTGGCTCGAAGTCAGCTCCTGCTCTAACTTCGAAGACTACCAGGCTCGCCGCGCCAACATCAAGACGAAGATTAACGGCAAGAACACGTTCGTGCATACGCTGAACGGTTCCGGCCTCGCCACGCCGCGCGTGATGGTCGGCATCTGCGACAACTACCAGCAGAAGGATGGCTCGCTGTTGATCCCCGAAGTGCTTCGCCCCTACATGGGCGGTATGGAACGCATCGAGCCGAAGAAGTAATGAGACAAGGGAGGGCACACCCTCCCGAAACACGAAAAAATTAACCCCGCCTTCAAGCGGGGTTTTCCTTTTATAAAAATCTTAACTATTCTGCCGTGGAATCTTCCGGAGCACTTTCCGCGTGCGGCTTGGGTTCCGCATGCGGCTTGTCGGCAGACTTCTTGTCCTTCAGGCAGCGCACCGAGTAGGCGTACGTTTTCTTTTTGCTGTAGTCGCCCAGGAACTCGTCATTGTCGTAGTAGAGGTTCCAGTACGGCGCGTGCGACGGGTTGTTGCTTTCTTCAGCCACCCAGTAGTCGGCATCGTGCCCGAGTTCCCTAAACACGCCCTGCGCATTGCGGAAGCCGGACGCCATCGCGCCGAACCCGAAGCGGTCCGTGCCTGTAGGCCAGTCCTCGCTGTACTTCCAGGAGAACGCCATCTTCAGGTATGTTCCGCTGTTTTCCTTCGGGTAACGGTTGTTGTTTTTCGTGTAAATTAGGAGTGCGTTAAAGTCGGCATCCTTAGGGATGTGGAAGCCTTCGGGGCATGCGCCGCGGTGTTCCTTCGCAATCACGCCCGCAGCAGAAGATGTGGCGTACGATTTGTCGAGCCCCATCGCAGCAACCCAGGTATAAAGCCTTCCGAACACCTTGCAGTTTTCGTGCTTGTTATCGTAGCAGAAACTTCCATCGGCTGCATAGTCCAGGTTCTGCCCCATCCAAGTCTGAGTTCCGATGTGAACCAGCCTGTAAAGCTTGCCATCGCGCTTGTCGCAGAGCATCTCTTCTGGCGCATTCTCGCACAGGTCCGGTGGAGGCACTACAGAGGAAGACGATTCCTCCGATGCAGAACTTTTCACCACAACCTTCACGCTCGACGAAGACGCAATAGATGCTTCCGAGGATTCAGGAATCTCAGTAGTATCCGGACCTGCATCGGCAGTATCCGCCAGTGCCGGATGGAACGCGGAACTATCGCGGTATACCATTGGAATTGGAGATGGAATCGGCTTTTTTACGACCTGCTTTTCGACCTGTTTTTCGGAAACAGCGTTCTTTGTGGATGTAGCAGGTTCGTCTTGCTTACACGAAACAACACCCCCTGCTATAGCGAGGAGCGATCCGCATAGAACAAATTTTTTCAATTTCTCCACACGAAAAATATACGCATTTTTGTGATGAATCGCACACTCCGAAAGTAAAAAATGTGCAAAACAACGCAAAAATTAAGGTCTAACTAGGAATACCCGGGAAGAGAGTTCACGCTTTTAAAAGTCTTGGCTACCGGGTCAAGCTCAAAATATCGTGTCGCATCGCCCAGAGCAAGCATCACGTACTTGGGAGTCAGGATTTTCAGGTAGCGGTTCAGTTGAACCTGCAGTTCAGGCCAGGTGTATTCCCCCGGAGCCTTGCATTCCACCATAAGCCAAGGCTTGTCGATGGTCGCACCTTCGCGGAAGTTGTTGACCACGATATCGGCACGCTCGTCCGACTTAGGGTCTACAAGGCCTAGAGCGAACTCAACCGCAATTGCGTGTTCGGGAACCTTGACCACGTCAAGCAAGAAGCGTATGGTCGCCTGACGCACGTGTTCTTCGGGCGTAGCGGGCACATCCTTCTTGCGTATCGGGTCGTATAGCGTTTCTTGCATGTTATAAATATAAAATAAGGGAGGGCGCAAGCGCCCTCCCTAAGACCTGTCTGTGAACAAGAATTACTTCTTGTCGGCGTCGGCAGCGGGAGCTGCTGCAGCAGGTGCTGCTGCGGCGGCCGGAGCGGCTTCGGCAGCTTCGTCCTTCTTCTTGGACTTGGAGGTAATCGTGAAGATCACCGTGCGCGGGAGGCTAGCGAGTTCGCAGCCTTCCGGGAGCTTGAAGGACTTGGCATAGAACGTCACGTTCGTTTCGAAAGCGGAGATATCCATTTCGAGAACGGTCGGGATGCAGTCCGGCTTGGCGGAGAGGTAGAGGTAACGGGTTTCCTGAGAGAACACACCGCCCTGAGTCTTGACACCGACCGGAAGACCGTTGAGCTTCACCGGAACGCGGACCTTGATCTTGGAGTCATCGCTGATCTTGATGAAATCGATGTGGGTGATCGCCTGCGAAATCGCATCCTTCTGGTAGTTGTAGATGACAGCGGGATTGCCGGCCTTGCCGTCGATCTCGAGGTCGAGAAGGGTGTAACGCTTGCCCGGGGCGAGAACCTTGCGAACATCGATAGCGCTAACGCTAATGTTCACAGACTCCTGACCCTTACCATAATAGACGGCCGGAATCTTGCCTTCCTTGCGGAGACGGGCGCAGTCGCGGCTCTTGCCTAGCACTCTCGAGGTTGCTACGAGTTTTGTGAGTTCCATTTTTGACTCCATTTGAGTTTGATTGTTAAAAGTTCATTGGGGTAGCTGGATTCGAACCAACGAATAACGGAATCAAAATCCGTTGTCTTACCACTTGACGATACCCCAATGGTGGGGGCAAATATAAAAAATTTCACGAAATTTTTAAAGGGAAATTGGTTTTTTCTACATAAAAACGGCTATTCTGAAAGATAAACTTTTATTTGAGGTATAAAAAATACGCGGGGGGGGCCCCCCCTCGGAGTTGCGAAGGCCCCACGGGCCCCACCCCGCACCCACCCCAAACAAGGCCCACCCCATCCTAGGCCGACGCCTTCCACACGTTAAACTGCATCGTTTATTGCAGAATAAAGACTGTAATCTTAGGAACAGGAATGTTTATTTCAGGGAAAAATCCGTTTATTGCAAGCAAGTCGTCGCGACACTCGTTTGCACACTACTGCGAAGGCCTTACTGATGCCAGAATTTGGTCAGGGTCTGGTAGCGGGTGTAGGGCTTGAGGGTTTCGGCGGCGGTTTCGGCAGTGGCCCTATCCGTAAAGATGCCAAAAACAGAAGCACCGGAACCGCTCATGAGGGCGACCCGCGCACCGAGGTCGAGTATCTTGTCCTTCAGGGCAGACACCAGCGGGTGCTTCGGAAACACGGAAACCTCGAAGGCATTGAAGAACGAGCCGGAATCAAGCAGGCTGCTACCGAAGGAACGTTCTGCCTCGGAACCCGTCTCCCAGGCAAGCTTGTACTTTTCCCAGCGGTCAGGCCCGGACTTGGGGACTCCCGCATACGCATCCTTCGTGGGAACGCTATCGTGCGGGGTCGCAATAAGCAACACCTCGCCCGCAGGCAGGTCTAACGGGGAGATAAACGATAAACGCTCGCCGATGCCCTCGGCGAAAGCCGTGCCGCCTCTGACCAGGAAGGGCACGTCGGCCCCGAGTTTCATCCCGATGCGTTCCAGTTCGGCAGGCGGCAGGCGCAACTCCCAGAGGCGGTTCAGCGCGCGGAGCGCAGCTGCGGCATCGGCACTACCGCCGCCAAGGCCCGCACCGAGCGGCATAATCTTGTCCAGAAAGATATCTGCACCCAGGTCGTTATTGCCTACATGCGAGCGCAATGCAACTGCGGCCTTGTACACGAGGTCCGATTCCACAGGGTATTCCTGCGGGTTGCTGTAATCCAGGTGAATTTCACCGTCATCACGGGAACTGAACTCAAGCGTATCGCCGGCATCAATCGTCTGGAAAACCGTACCCAGGTCGTGATAGCCGTCCTCGCGCTTACGGATGACATCGAGGAACAAGTTGATTTTAGCAGGAGCAAATTCTTTAATCAACATTTTTTTTCTTCAATTAATTCTGAACTGGATCCTTCGACTCCGCGCTTTGCGCTTCGCTCAGGATGACACTTTCCACATTACACACTTCACATTGCACATTACACATTTCACATTACCTAAACGCGCCGGAGCGTTCGAGTTGCATGAGTTCATCCATGCCGATAAGCATCGCGCGGGGCTTGGAGTTGCCGGTGCTGCGGGCGCACAGGCCCATGCCATAGAGTTGGTCCACAATCTTGCCCGCGCGGCTGTAGCCCACGCTGAAGTGGCGCTGCACAGCAGAAGTAGAAAGGCCGTTCCCGCATTCGATAGCCCACTTGGCCACCTCGAACAGGAGCTTGTCCTTCTTCTCGTTCATCGCGGCATTCTCTTCGCCATCCTCGCCCTCCCCACCGGCTTCCTCGACTTCGAAGGTCTCGAGCTGCGGGTAACAGACGTTCTGGTTGCTGCAGGCGTCGGCAAGCTTTTCCGCTTCTTCGTCGCTCAGGAATGCACCATGCACACGAACCGGGTCAGGAGCGTTCACCGCCTTGAACAGCATGTCACCGCGGCCAAGCAACTTCTCGGCACCGGCATGGTCCATCACGGTGCGAGCGTCCACCTGAGACGCTACCTTGAAGCTGATTCGTGTCGGCAGGTTCGCCTTGATGTTACCGGTAATCACCTTCACCGACGGACGCTGGGTCGCAAGCACCAGGTGGATACCCACGGCGCGCGCCTTTGCGGCAAGGCGGCTCACGTTCTTCTCGATTTCCTTTCCGGCGACCATCATGAGGTCGGCCATCTCGTCGATAATCACGACGATAAACGCCATGCGGTGGCCGCGGTCGGTATCGGGCACATCTTCGGGGAGCAGGCCCGCATCGAACTTCTCGTTGAAGCCGTTGAGGTTACGGACCTTCGCCTTCGCAAGCACTTCGGTACGGCGGTCCATCTCGTAGCAGAGCCACTGCAGGGCCTGAATGGCAACCTCGGGCTTGGTAATCACGGGAGCGAGCAAATGCGGAATATTCTCGTACATCTTGAGTTCCACTGCCTTCGGGTCCACAAGAATCATGCGGAGTTCGTCAGGAGTCTTGCTCAGGAGCATGCTCGCCATGAGGGCGTTAATGCAGACGGACTTACCGGAACCGGTCTGACCAGCAATCATCAAGTGCGGGGCCTTCGCCAAATCCATCGCGAACGGCTCGCCAGAGATATCCTTGCCGAGCGCCATGATAATCTTGTCCGGCGTGGGCTTGAACGCCTCGCTCTCGAAGATATCGCGCCCGAAGATAGTCTGCATCTTGCGGTTCGGAATCTCGATACCCACGGCACCCTTTCCGGGAATCGGAGCAAGGATACGGATAGAGACTGCCTTCAGGGCCATCGCGAGGTCATCCTGCAATGCGCTAAACTGCGATACCTTCACGCCCGGGCCCGGTTCCACCTCAAAGCGAGTAATCACGGGGCCGGTCTCGCAGCCAACCACCTTCCCCTTCACCTTGAAGTTCTCGAGCTTTTCCTCGAGCATGCGACCAATCGCATTGAGTTCTTCCACGGTGTAGTCCGCAGGCTGCGGGTCATGCGCATCGAGAATTTCATCCACCGTCGGAATGCGGTATGGGTCGTAATGCACCGTCGGGTCAGGCTGCGGAATCCCGTTCGCGGCACCGCCCGTAAACGTCGTACCCGAAGAGGATGTTCCAATCTGATTCGGAGCCACATAGCTCGGATCCTGGTCTACCTCGTCGCTCGGAACTATCTCGGGCATAAACGTGTCATCGTCTGCAGAATCGCCATCTGTAGCAACCGCTTCATCTGCAGGCTCGACCCCTGCAGCGGTAGCGTCTTCATCCTGGGATTCGCTACCCGGGAAACCCGCGATAGTCGCACCGCCCGCACGCGTCTGCATAGCACCCGCAGCAAGTGTCGGTTCTGCGCCCGCGGCAACAGTCGCATCGTCAGGGGCAACAGACGGGCGTTCTGCAGCAAGCTCCTCGCCGGGCTGCCCGCGCACGGCACCCTTCACCACGAGGTTGCCCTTGCGCTCGCTTTCCCACTTGATTTCTTCGCGGGCACGGCGGATTTCCGCAATTTTGTCCTTGATTTCCTTAATCTCAAGGGCGCTCATGCTGCGGCCATTATCACGCAACTGCTGTTCCAGGCGCAAGATTTCGGGATCCTCGCCCGATAGATCCGGCGTGGCCGCTTCTGCCGGAGCCATCGTCCTTGCGGGTGCGGCCGGCATTGTAGCATTCATCGTCGGTGCGATTGTCGTTTCGCCCGAACCGGCCTCGTCCCCGCGATCCATCAAGGGAGAATCCATCCAGTTCTTGCGTGCGCTAAAGGGTTTCAGTTCCCCGCGGCGCTTGATCTTGAAGCCGTCGGGTTCACGGAAGAGCGTCTCGTCGTCGATCATGGAAATTCCACGACGCAAGGGTTTCGAGGGTTCCTCCTCGGGTTCATCGGGCTCGTCGCCCTCCTCGTCTTCAACGCCCTTCTTGCGGAACAGGCCCACAAACCAGCGCATTCCGCTTGCGATAAACGCAAAATGACGCGGACGCAGCCCGAACGAGAGCACGAGAATGAGCACCAGCACCGTAAGGAGCAAAAGGAGCGGAGCCAGGCACGAAGCCGTCCCGAAAACGGGAATCGCGACATTCTGGCAGAAGAACTGCCCCACGATGCCGCCGTTCATCGCCATCACGTCGCGGGAAAGCTGCGCCATGCCGTAGGTACGGAGCGCTAGCAGGCACGAAAGGTCAAGCGCAAGGAGCGTACAGCCTATCGCAAAGCTCAATATGCGCGGGCGGACGGAACGAATCGCAATGAAAAGTCCCCACAGCACGAGGCACGCCGTAAAGGCGATAACCGGGAACTTGCCGAAAATAAAGCAGAACAGGTCGGGCAGCAACTTGCCGAGGTAGGGGCCGAGCCAGTTGCCTTCGGACCCGCTATACACCGAACTGATGCAACCAAGCAGTAAAATTGCGCCAAAAGCGACCAAAAACCAGCCCGCAAGAAGGGCGGCAAACGGGGATTCAGCCTCTACGGAGGTCTTCCCTTTAGACTTTGTACTAGTTTTTTTAGAGGATTTCTTTTTTTGTGCAGCCAAAATGTGCTCCTAGGGCGTTACCTTCGGAAATATACATTTTATTCTTTTGTTATACTTGATTACATGAATAAAAAAATATTGAAAAAGATTAAGAAGATTATCGTCGGTACAGTCATCACCGCCGCAATCGTCTTCCTCATTCTCCTTCTCGGAAACTCCCAGGACCCCTACATCGACGTCACGAAGACGGCGGCGCAGGACATGGAGAACATCTTCTACGACCAGTTCTTCAAGATCAAGACCGGCAAGACATTTGAAAAGCTTGAAAAGGATGGCAAGGTCTCGGTAAGCCACAGCTTCGAGCCCAACATCATGATCGTCGATATCGACGAGAACGCCCTTACCAAGCTAGGCAACTACAACGAATGGGACCGTTCCATCCACGCGAACGTGATCAAGAACCTGAGTGAAGGCGGTGCATCTGCGATCGGCTTCGATATCTTGTTCAAGAGTGCCGACTTCGGCCAGAAGAAAGCCGAGCAGACGATTGGCATCTTGAACTCCCTCGATTCTACAAAGCCGTGGGACACGCTCTACTCGGAAATCCGCTCGCACTACAACTTCGACTCCCTGATGATCAAGGACATCAAGGAGAGCGGGAACGCCATCGTGTGCTTCATGATGGACGATTCCACCTCGTTCAGCCACAAGTCCGTGTGGGAAAAGCTCGCCACTTATGAACGCGCCGAAGAGCTCGGTTTCGAATCCACGTTCGATAATTCGCAGGTGGATTCCATTACCCACGTGGAACCCAAGACACTTCTGGATAACATCTACCCCGAACTGGCGCATGCCGGTGCCCGCATGGGTTCTGTGAACGCCTACCCCGACGATGACGGCGTGGTGCGCCATGTCTCGATGCTCTATCGATTCCCCAACCCGTATGCCTACGAGGGTATCCCGAGCAGGGTTTACTCCACCATGTCGCTCATGACGGTGATGCACCTGTTCCACCTCGACCCAAAAGACGTAAAGATCAAGATGGGGCACTACATCGAGTTGGGCAAGCCCTTCGGCATCTACCGCGACTCCACTGGCGTGTTCCACACCACCTTCCCGCAGTTCAGCTACCCCATGTTTACCGAGCTGCGCAACTTCCTCAAGAATCCCAAGGCCCAGGCCATAGCCTCTGACGACATCATCGACATTTCCAAGAAACTTATTGTCAAGAAGAACAGCGAAGGAAAGATCCTGATTTCCCTGTTTGACGGGCAGGTGCTCGACGAAAATGTTTCCGCACTTCTCATGAAGATTGCCGACAAGATTGACGGGGATACCCTCCTCGCCATTCCGGAAGGCGAGCAGTTTGAAGTTTTCGAAGGCGTGACTATCGCCCGCGAAGAGGATTCCGAAATAAAAAACATGTTCCTCGTGACCGACGCAAGCAGCGAGGAGGAATTCAACATCGTTCCTTCCACGCTGAACACGTTACGCTTCTTCAAGGATTCTCTCAAGACTCTCCCCGAAAACGAGCCCAAGCACCTCTCCATCGACATGGACGTGCGCTATGACAAGGTCGAAAAGAAGTGGAAGTCCAGCCTGGTTATCCTGACCGACAAGGTCATCCGTGATATTATAAAGGCTCCGAACGAGAAGGTGGATAACCTCAAGTCCGGGGAAGAATTCCGCTTCGGACCGGTCAAGCGCGTGCCTATCGACAACTATGGCCGTTACCTCGTGAACTACATCGGGCGTTTCAATACCGACAAGGAAAGCCGTCCGTTCCAACACCTCTCCTACTACGACGTAACCAAGAACCGCCATGACCAGGCCATGTTCCAGGGCAAGGTATTCATCCTCGGGTCGGCAGCACCCGCCCTGTTCGACTTTGTGCCGGGTCCTCACGAAGAAAACAACCCGGCGGTGCTCATACACGCGACGATTATCCAGAATATCCTGAACGACAACTACATCGTGAACCTTGCCGAAAATCATCAGCAGGCCATCGTGATCCTGCTTGCAATCCTCTGCATGTTGCTCGGCCTCTTCATCAAGAGCTACATCTCGATTGCCATATCGATGATCCTCATGGCACTTTACGCATTCATCGCGTTCCGCTACTTCCAGGATGGCCTCTACATCGGCGTATCCAAGCAACTGCTCGCCATGCTGCTCACGAACATCGCCGCACTGATCGTCCAGTTCTACTACGAAAACAAGGAAAAGCGATTCCTCGACAACGCGTTCAAGCAATACATTTCGCCTGAACTTATCGACGAAATGGTGAACAACGAGATTATGCCGACCCTCGGTGGCGAAAAGTCGAACATCACCGCCTACTTTACCGATATCGCAAGTTTCTCCACGTTCTCCGAAAAGATTGGTGACCCGAGCCGACTTGTTGACCTCTTGAACGAATACCTGACAGCAATGACCGATACGCTACTTGGCAACAAGGGTACGCTCGACAAGTACGAAGGTGACGCCATCATCGCGTTCTTCGGAGCGCCCATGCCCCTGGAAAACCACGCACAGAGTGCCTGTAGTGCGGCCTGCGACATGCAGAGCAAGCTCATGAAGCTCCGCAAGAAGTGGGAAAGCGAAGGCGACAAGTGGCCGAAGGTCGTGCACGATATGCACATGCGTATCGGTATCAACTCGGGCGATATAGTGACGGGTAACATGGGTTCTACCATGCGTAAGAACTACACCATGATGGGTGACGCCGTGAACCTCGCCGCACGTCTTGAGAGTGCCGCAAAGCAGTACGGTGCGTATATACAGATTAGTGAAGACACGCAGAAGCATCTGGAACCGGGCCTGTTCATCTACCGCTCGCTCGATACCATCCGCGTGGTCGGTAAGAGCCAGCCCGTCAAAACGTTCGAACTCCTCTCGAAAACCGGCTGCGAGAACGAGGAAACCCTCCTCAAGCTCGTTGAAATCTGGGAAAAAGCCCGCGAGGCCTACCTGGCCATGGAATGGGACAAGGCTATCGAACTCTTCACACAGTGCCTCGACTACGAGCCGCACCTGCCGGAACGCGACCCTGGTAGCAAGAGCTGCCCGAGCCTCGTGTACATCGAACGCTGCAAGACGTACAAGGAAAATCCGCCGGTCGCACCGGGCGAAGCATGGGACGGCGTGTTTACTGCTACAAGTAAATAAGACTAGGGAGGGGTTCCATCCCCTCCCTAAGACCCTCCTGGCACTTAATAATCCGCTTTATGCGGGCTGTAAATCTATGGTCCGAGCGGATTATTTGCGTGGGCACCTAGCGGTGCGATAGACTCAAAAAAATAACCTGCATTTTCATGCAGGCTCATTTTTTAGTTGAATTCGATGTTGTCGATGAGTCGTGTCTTGCCGAAGAATGCGGCTACAAGAACCACAATCTTGTCAGTCGGCTTAAGCACGCCCGAGAACTTCTGCAGGTTATGCTGGTTCACGATTTCAACGAACTGCACCTGGCCGCGGTTCAGCACGATCGACTTCACCACGATATCGCGAAGTTTAGACACGCCCTTCTCACCAGCAAGGTAGGCATCTTTCGCCTCCTTCAGGCCCGCAGAAATGGCAAGTGCACGCTTGCGTTCGTCATCGGTAAGGTATTCGTTGCGACTCGAGAGTGCAAGGCCCGTAGCATCGCGCACGATAGGCACGCGGTGGATCTTGATGTCGAAATTCAAATCCTTCACCATGTGCTCGATAAGGAAAACCTGCTGGTAGTCCTTCTCGCCAAAGTAGGCATGATCCGCCTTGCTAATCAGGAACAGCTTGGAAACCACGGTCAAAACGCCGCGGAAATGCCCAGAACGGTAGGCACCGCAGTAGAGGCATTCGAGAGTCTCGTTGCGGACCATCGTGAGCGGGTCGCCATCCGGGTACATCTCTGCGACACTCGGGGCAAAAACATAATCGGCACCGAGCGAGCCTGCAAAATTGGCATCGGCCTCGAGCCTCTTGGGGTACTTATCCAGGTCCTCGTTCCTACCGAACTGGATAGGGTTCAAAAACACGCTGACAACCGTAACATCGCAGTCTTTCACGGATTCCTTGATCAGGGCACCGTGGCCATCGTGCAGCGCACCCATCGTGGGAACAAGACCGATTGTTTTACCCTCCCTCTGAAGCGGCTTCAGGGTTTCGCGGAGAGATTCGATTGACTTGATGATTTGCATATAACCTTCTTAATTTCCTTCTGGGACAAAGTAAGTAGTCTGCTGTGGGCAGGCTGCGATAGCATCCAAAACAAGTTTCAGATGGTTCTCGTTGTGGACAAAGTCTATGTGGTCGGTGTTGATGATGAGTACCGGCGCATACGGGTAGTGCCAGAAATGCAGGTCGAACCTGCTCTGGAGATCCTTCAGGTAGTTGCCCTCGATGTTCTTTTCCATCGGGCGACCACGCATCTTGATACGGTTCAAAAGTGTGGGGATGCTCGCCTGCAGGTAGACCACCAAGTCGGGCCTCGGCACATCGCGGTCGAGCGTTCTGGATATCTGCTCGTACATTGCGAACTCGCTGTCCGAAAGGTTCTGGGCGGCAAAAATGGCATCCTTGTCGTAAGTGTAGTCGCTCACAATCAGGTCGTGGAACAGGTCGCTCTGCATGGCGTAGTTCTGCAACTGCTTGTGGCGGTCGAGCAAGAAGAACAGCTGCGTCTGGAACGCGTAGGGCTCCGGATTCTCGTAGAACTTCTCGAGGAACGGGTTCTCGTCGAAGTTCTCCTCGATGCAAAGGCCGTTCCAGCGTTCGGCGATAATCCGCGCGAGGGAAGTTTTCCCTGCCCCGATGACGCCTTCTATGGCGAGAAAATGTACACCTTTTTCGGTCAGCATTAGGGTTCCTCCGCTGTTATGGTCCGAAACGGAATCCTTGTTTCCTTTTCCAAAAGCTGCGAGAGCAGTTCCTTCACGGTAACATTGCTCAACGGGTCTACCCAGTCGGGAGCAATGTCGTTCAGGGGCACAAGCACAAACTGCCTGTTGGGGATTTCTACATGCGGGATGGTCGGGCGGCCAGCCATGACCTTGTTCCCGAAATAGAGCAGGTCAAGATCGATTTCGCGTGAATTCCAGTGCCCGCGGGGTTTGCGCCCGAGCACGAGCTCGGAACCCTTCAGGTAGTTGAGCAGGCGCTTCGGTTCGCCGTCGTACCAGAAACTCACCACCTGGTTAAAGTACGGCCCCTGGCCTTCCGGACCCACCGGAGGCGTCTCGTAGATAGGGCTTTCGAGCCAGCCCCCCGAAGAAATACGGGAAAGCATGTCACGCCCCTCGGCCAATCTGCTGTACCGGGGTGCGAGATTTGAACCCAAAGCAATAAATACGCGGTTTAACGAATCCACGCCCCCAATATAGATTTTCGCGGTGTCATTTTACTGACATTCCTGGGCAAAAAATGTGTTTTTTATGGCATTTTTAACGGATTTAATCTTTTTACAAAAAAAATACTGCGCAAAGTGCGATTTTTTTGACAGACTTTCCGATTTTTTATATTTTATACGTGATTCCTGAGGGAATCGAATATTCCCATAAATTATTCAGTCAAAGGGATTTTTTATTCCCTTTTTTCCCATTAAGCTGTTTATCATTTAACAATTTCCCATAAAAACAACTAGACAAAGGAACGAAGAGTGCCTAGAACAAAGAAGGTTCAAGACGAACCGAAATTACTTTCCGATACTATCGACCTGGATAAATCTATCGATTATGAAAAACTTGGCGACCTCGCTGCACCCATTCCGGGTGTAGATGCGGCAGAAGGTGCCCCCAAGCGCCGTGGACGCCCTGCAAGGAAGCCGAAGAACGCCGATGCCGAAGCCCCCGCACAGGAAGCCCCGGCAGCCGAAAGCGCCCCGAAGCAGCCCCGCGATGCTTCGACAGGCTCAGCAACCGATGCTTCGGCAAGCTCAGCAACCGAGAGAAAAGTACAGGCCGAACCGTCTAGTGAAAACGCCCCCCAGAACAACGCTCCCGCCGCACCGGCAGATGCCCAGCAGAATGGCGAAGGCAAGCAGGCCCAGCAACAGGGTGGCCAGAACAATGGCCAGAATAATGGTCAGAATAATGGCCAAAACAATGGACAGAACGGCGGGAAGTTCAACAATAACGGGAACTACAATAACAACGGCAAGTTCAACAACAATGGCAAGTTCAACAAGTTCAACAAGAACAAGAACCGCCACAACAGGAACCTCCCGCAAGACGACTTTATCGACGAGAGCATCCAGCTGCCCCCGCCGCCGCCCGAGATTGTAGCGGCCGCGAAAGCCAAGTGGCGCGAATTGCGCGGGCTCCCGATGTTCGAGCTGCAGCAGCGCGCCGAAGACCTCGGCATCGAAGACTACAAACGCATGCGCAAGCAGGCCCTCGTGTACAGCATCCTGAGCGCCATCTCCGGCGAGGACACCCCCATCTACACGGAAGGCGTGCTCGAGATTATCCCGGAAGGCGGCCACGGATTCCTCCGCAACCCCGACCACAACTACCTCGCCGGTCCCGACGACATCTATATCAGCCGCAATATCATCCGCCGCTACGACCTCAAGATGGGCGACACCATCACGGGCCAGGTCCGTCAGCCGCGAGAAGGCGAAAAATACTTTGCGTTGATGCGCATCGACACGGTGAACTTCGAACCACCCGAGAAGACGAAGCGCCGTGTGGCATTCGAATACCTCACCCCCATCCACCCGATCGAGAAGCTCAATCTAGAATGGAAAACGGACGAGTACAGCACGCGCATCATGAACCTGTTTACGCCTATCGGCAAAGGACAGCGCAGCATTATCCTCGCTCCCCCGCGTACCGGTAAGACGGTGCTCCTCCAGAACGTGACGCAGGCACTCACCGTGAACCACCCCGAAGTGAAGCTCATGGTGCTCCTGATCGACGAACGCCCCGAAGAAGTGACCGAAATGAGGAAACTCATCGATCGCCTCAGGAACGAAGCGGCCAATGCCGGCAAGAACATCCAGGCCGAAGTACTTGCATCCACGTTCGACGAGCCGCCCGAGCGCCACATCAAGGTGGCCGACATGGTCCTCGAGAAGGCCAAGCGCCTCGTGGAACACGGCAACGACGTGGTCATCCTCCTCGACTCCATCACGCGTTTCGCCCGTGCGAACAACGTCGTGATCCCCCACTCCGGCAAAATCCTGAGCGGCGGTGTGGATGCGAACGCCATGCAGCGTCCCAAGCGCTTCTTTGGCGCTGCCCGCAAGATCGAGAACGGCGGAAGCCTCACCATCATCGGTACGGCCCTCATCGAGACCGGCAGCCGCATGGACGAAGTGATTTTCGAAGAATTCAAGGGAACGGGCAACATGGAACTCGTGCTTGACCGCCGCATCTCCGAAAAGCGCATCTGGCCGGCCATCGATATCTTCAAGTCTGGCACCCGCAAGGAAGAACTGCTGCTTTCCGACGAGGAACTGCGCCGCGTCTGGATGCTGCGTCGCTACCTGCAGGACATGACCACCGTCGAAATCATGGAATTCATGCGTGACAAGCTCAAGATGTTCAAGACAAACCGAGAGTTGCTCACTTCGATGAACGGATGACAATTAATTGATAATTGATGATTGATAATGGATGATTTTATATAAGGATTATTGATATGAACCAGAAAATTTTCTTTGCAGGCACGGGCAACATGGGCGGCGCAATCCTGCGCGGGCTCCTGAATGCCAAGGTTGACCCCAAGTCCATCTTCTTCTTTGACCCGAACGACAAGGCCGCAGAAGCCCTTTCCAAGCTCGGCTGCGTCCGCGTGAAGAACTTCGCGGAAGGCGTCAAGAAGGCCGATATTACCTTCCTCTGCGTAAAGCCGCAAATTTTCAAGCTGGTCGCCCCCGAATGGAAGAACGCCGTGAAGGCAATCAAGGGTACAAAGACCTTCGTGAGCATCATGGCCGGCGTGGCCCGCAAGAACCTCACCGAAGTGCTCGGTGCCAAGAACCAGGTGCTCCGCGTGATGCCGAACCTGCCGCTCACTGTCGGCAAGGGCACCGTGGCGCTCGCCACGGACGGCGTCAACGAGGCGACCCTCAAGGCTGCCGAAGAAATCTTCGGGAACATCGGGGTTACCTGCCGCGTCGCCGAAAGCCTCATGGACGCCGTCACCGGACTTTCCGGTAGTGCCCCCGCCTACGTGTTCGAGTTTATCGAAGGCCTTACCCGCGGTGGCGTAAAAGCCGGTTTAACCCGCGATGTGGCCCTCAAGCTTGCCCTCGGGACTATCGAAGGCAGCGTCGAACTCGTGAAGCAGTCGGGCAAGAGCCCGAGCGACCTCTGCGCGATGGTCTGCTCGCCCGCCGGCACGACGATTGCGGGTGTTGACGCCCTCGAAGAAGGTGCCTTCCGCTCGAGCCTCATCAAGGCAGTGGTCGCCGGTACCGAACGCTCTAAAGAACTCGGGAAGTAGGCTCCCCGCGCGATGTCCTCTATCGATTTCTTCACAAAAGAAACAGAAACGTCCTCGTTCATCCTGGACGTTCTTTCTTCTGTCGACTATTCGGTAAAGACCATCGCGAGCGCCTCCTTCGCGCCGCCCTGCGCCCCCATCGTCATATTCGACATGGATTCCTTCGGGGCCGATAGCACGGCGGCGCTCAGCCGCATACGTGCGACAAGCCCCGAGACGATGATTCTTGCATACGCCGAGGATCCCGAAAAATACGCGGGCATTCCCGGAAACCTCTACGACATTTTCCTCTCGGTGGAATCGCTACGGCTCCACCTGATGAGCAAGATTGCCCGCCTCAAGGAAATCCAGAAGGCACGGCAAATCTTCAACGAGCGCATGAGCCACCTCGTGGGCAAGAGCGAATCGATGCAGGCCCTCCGCAAGACGGTGGGGCGCGCCATATTGAATTCGGGCCCGGTGCTTATCCAGGGCGAATCCGGCGTCGGCAAGGACCTGGTGGCAAAGGCAATCGCCTGCATGTACGACAAGTTCGTGGTCGTGAACTGCAGCGCCATTCCCGAGACGCTGTTCGAAAGCGAACTCTTCGGGCATACCCGCGGCGCGTTTACCGGAGCGCAGAACGAAAGAATCGGGCTCTTTGAAGACGCGAACGGCGGTGCCATATTCCTGGACGAAATCGGCGACATGCCCCTGCACGCCCAGGTGAAACTGCTGCGCGTTATCCAGAACAAGGAAATTCGCCCGATTGGCGCAAACAAGACCCGCCATATCGACGTGCGCATAATCGCGGCAACGAACCGCGACCTGCGCGAAGAAATATTCGAGAAACGTTTCCGCGAAGACTTGTTCTACCGCCTGAACGTGATTCCGGTGCATATCTCCCCCCTGCGCGAACGCAAGGAAGACGTGGAAGACATCGCGAAGTATTTCATAAAGCAGTACGCCCCCGCGGGCGAACCGTACACGCTCTCGCCGGAAGCCCTTGAAAAACTGCGGAACCACGACTGGCCCGGAAACATACGTGAGTTAGAGAACGTGATTCAACGTGCACTGTGCTTTACCAATCCGGGAATCCTCACGGCAGACGACCTGCAGATCGAGGAAATGGCCTCGCACCCGCAATACCAAGGTCAAGGCATCGCCCCTACCGGAATCAAGAGTTACGAGGCGTTCCAGCAAATGCAGCAACAGCAAGAAATCGCCTTCCTGAAATCAAAGATTCACGAATGCGGCGGGTCGGTCAGCCTTGCGGCCGAAAAGCTCGGGATGTTGCGCACCACGCTCTACAACAGGCTCTCTCGCCTCGGCGTAAACGTCAAGGAACTGCGCTAGTCCGCGCGGGCCCAATCTAAGATACCGCTCGCCTCGGCTTCACCGGCAGCGGAAACCTTCAACTCTCCCCCATCAATCACCATAATGCGGTCTGCATAGCGGAGCGCATATTCCACCGAATGCGTCGACACCACGATGCCCATCCCGCGCGAGGCGGCAAGGGAACGCAACGTACGGAACAGCGCATGGCTGCGGGGAATATCCAAAAACGCATTCGGCTCGTCGAGCAGGAACACGTTTACGCTCTGCGCAATCGCCTCGGCAAGGTACACGCGGGTGCGCTCGCCATCGCTCAGTTCACAGACCGGACGCGTAGCATATTTCTGCACGTCCAAAAGGTTCATGGACTGCTCGATGATCGCCTCGTCTTCGGCAGAACGCCCATCGAGCACACCCGCATACGGAGTGCGCCCGAGGCTCACGAATTCCTGCACAGTCATGCGGTCCGGGGCTTCCATGTTCATGCGCATGAGCGTCACCTGCTTCGAAAGTTCCAGCAGGGTGTAGCCCTTCTCGCGGTCATGAACGTCGCGGTCTGCAATAGTAACGTGCCCGCCGAGCGGTTTGAGCATTCCGGCGAACGTTTTCAAAAGCGTGCTCTTACCGCAACCGTTTTCGCCCATCAGTGCCACGACCTCGCCCGATTCGAGCGCGAAGTCGAACGACGACGCAAACGGCTTGCCTGCCGCGTACCCGAACTGCAACGCCTTAGCCTCGAGAATCACGCTCATAGCGCACCTCCACGGTTATTGCCACGCAGGAGTACATACAAAATAACAGGAACGCCCACGATGCTGAGCACCGCATTGAGAGGAATCGATACCGGGAACAGACCCGCGAGCAGCGCGAGGAATGCGCCGCACAGCGATACGCCAGGCAAAAGAATGCGGTGGTTCGTGGTACGGAAAACCATGAAGGCAAGGTGCGGGACGGCGATACCGATAAACGCGACCGGCCCGCAGTAGGCAGTCGTTGCCCCCGCCAGGATACTCGACCCGAGCAACACCAGGATTCTAGAACGCCGCACGGCAACGCCAAGCCCGCGCGCAAAGTCATCGCCCATGCGGACTACGTTCAGGTACCGCATGGAGACTAGCACGAGCACAAGGCCCACGATGCTTGCCGCCATAAAGCCCGGGATAGCCCCGAAGGTCAGGCGCGTAAACCCGCCGAGCCCCCACGACACGTAGGCCTGCAGGCTCTCGGCATTCGCGCCGGCAATGAGCACGTTCACCAGCGCATTCACGAAGTAGCCGACCAGCAGGCCCGCCACCAAAAGCACGGAAGCATTCTTGAACCTCGAGGCGAGGACCAGCACGACCTGGGTCACGAGGATTGCCCCGATGGAGGCTGCCCCGAGCACACCGAACGCGCCGAAGCCAAAGCCCGCAAGGAGCGCAAGCGCCACACCGAGGCTTGCCCCGCTGCTGATGCCCAGCACGTACGGGCCGCATAGCGGGTTACGGAAAACGGTCTGCAGGCAGAGGCCCGAAACCGAAAGCGACGCGCCTGCAAGGAGGGCCGCCATCGCCCGCGGGAACCGCAGTTCCCAGAAGATCTTCGTGTGGAAGGGTTCCGCCTTATCCGGATTAAACACCGCGACAGCAAGGTCATGCAGCGAAACATCGACCGGACCGGATACCAAGGTCCAAACAAAAAGAACCAGAACGCCAATAAATAGCGTTCCGAAACAAACCCAGGTACGCCGCATAAGCGCCCTTTATTTCTTGGATTTAGCCTTGGCCTGGTCTTCCTTCTTCAGGTCGTCGGAAGCCTTCTGGTCGCGGATATAGCGTTCGGGAGGAACGTTCTCGAATCCCTGGAGCGCGTTGAGCCAGTTGTCGTTCAGGTCGCGGAACTCGAGCTTCTTGAGGTTGTGCTTGAGCGTATCGCCCGCCACCTTGAAGGTCACGTAGTCCCAACGGATAACCTGACGGTCACGGAACACTTCGCGGGTAACCATCGAGGAATCGTTGTCGAAGCGGTAACGTGCCTTGTAGGCGTAGTCACCCGTCTTCTGGTAGCGGCCCGAATCCGAATAGGTGCGGGTTGCGCCGTTAAGAGTATCGTTCATGTTGAACACGAGTTCGGCATCGCGGAAGGCATGACCGTGAGCCACGATCGGGGTGCGCCACACACCGTGGACCATGTCCTTGACCTTCTTCTGGAAAAGCGTATCGACCTTCCAGTGGTCGAAGTTGCTCTTGTCGTACTTGGCACGCTGGACGTACTTGCCAGCCTGGATCATCTTGCGCACGCTGTCCGCTTTCACCTTGGCGAGGCTATCGGAATTCGTCTTCGCGGCAGAAGACTTGTTGGCGCTGTTCAAGGAATCCAGCTTATGTTGAATCATCTCGTCGAGAGTCGCCTGGGCTCCACGGGAAGCGACGACTGAATCGGCAGGTTGTTGAGCAAAAGACACCCCGGCACAGGCTAGGGATATGAACGCTGCGAAAAAGCACTTATGTATAGACAAAATCATCATCTTAAATTTAGTTAAAGGATTGGAAAAATGACCATAAAAATCACAAAAAAACGCCATAAAAAAGCATACTACACAAATTAGGGCAACAATTTTATATTTGGGGCATGCTCGATTACACCCAAGTACCCAGCCCCTGCTTCGTCCTGGACGAAAAAAGGCTCGTCCGGAACATGGAAATCCTGGACGATATCCAGAAAAAGACCGGAGTCCACATCATCTGCGCCCTCAAGGGGTACAGTTTCTGGCGCTCCTTCCCCCTCATCGGGAAATACCTTGCCGGGGCTACCGCTTCGAGCCTCAACGAGGCACGCCTTGCCCGCGAGGAGATGAACAAGCAGGTACACGTGTTTGCGCCGGTTTATTCCGACGACGAAATCGACGAGATTCTCTCGCTTGCCGACCACATCAGCTTCAACAGCTTTAGCCAGTGGGCGCGGTTCAAGGAAAAGACCCTCAAGGCGGGCGTAAGCGCGGGCATACGCGTGAACCCGGAATTCTCGACGGTCGAGACCGACATCTACAACCCCTGCGGCAAGCACTCGAGGCTCGGGGTGACCGAGGCGGAATTCAAGCCCGAACTGCTGGACGGGATCGAGGGGCTGCACTTCCATGCCCTGTGCGAGCAGGACACCGACGCGCTCGAAGGCGTGCTCGCCGCGTTCGAGAAGCATTTTGGCAAGTACATAGACCGCATGAAGTGGGTGAACTTCGGCGGCGGCCACCACATTACCCGCAAGGACTACCACAGGGACGACCTCGTGCGCATCCTCAAGGGATTCATGGAACGCCATCCGGGTGTCGAAGTCATCATGGAACCGGGGGAAGCGGTCGGCTGGCAGACGGGCGAACTGGTAACCACAGTCGAAGATATCGTGCACAACGAAGTCGATATCGCCGTGCTGAATGTATCCATAAGTGCACACATGCCGGACTGCCTCGAAATGCCCTACAGGCCCGCCGTTACGGGCTCCGGGATGCCCGGCGAGAAGCCTTATACATACAAGTTAACAGGATGTTCCTGCCTAGCGGGCGACCAGCTCGGGGATTTCTCCTTCGACAAGCCGCTGCAGGTCGGCGACAAGCTTATCTTCGAAGACATGATCCACTACACCATGGTGAAGACCACGTTCTTCAACGGGGTAAGGCACCCGAGCATCGGCAAGTTCGATATGGAAGGCAAGTTCCACCTGCTCCACAAGTTCACGTACGAGCAGTTCAAGGAGAAACTGTAGCGCCTTATGACCTTCAACAGCGAAGATGAGACATACAACTGGGCCGTAGAATTCGGGAAGTCGCTCAAGGCGGGCGACATGGTCGCGCTGTACGGGAACCTCGGCGCGGGCAAGACCGTCATGAGCCGCGGCATCTGCAAGGGTCTCGGGTTCGAAGGCAGCGTCTGCTCCCCCACCTACACCATTTTGCACGAATACCCGAACGACCCGCCGCTCTTCCACTTTGACCTTTACCGCTTGGAACCGGGTGCAGAACTGTACGAAGTCGGGTTCGACCACGATTACCTTTCAAAGGGCATAACGCTTATCGAATGGCCCGAAAGGCTTGACGGGCAAACGTACGACGTGACGTACAAAATCAATATCGAAATTGTCTCGGAAAACGTCCGCGAAGTGACTGTCGAAAAATGGGAATCATAGAAATCATCATCATCGCCATCGTGGAGGCGATGGACTGCTTCGCGGTCGCCATCGCCACCGGGCTTTCCAAGTCGGGCATCCGCTATAGCCGCGCGATGCTCCAGGCCGTGAGTTTCGGCGTTTTCCAGGGCGGCATGACGCTCATCGGGTACTATCTCGGGAGTTTCGCCGAACGCTGGTTCAGTTCCGTAGGCACGCCCATCGCCTGCACCATCCTCTGCATTCTGGGTGGCCGCATGATATGGGGCGCAATCCGCGGGGACGCTGGCGAAGACGAAGGTGAAAAAATTGCCGCGAAGAACCTCACCATCGCAAACATATTGCTCCTTTCGGTAGCAACAAGCATCGACGCCTTTGCCGTAGGAATCTCCTTCGCGTTCATTAATGCAAACATGGTGCTCGCCACATCGGCCATCGCATTTGCGAGCTTTGCCATGGGCGTCATCGGGTACGAGATGGGCAAGCACGCCGCCAAGCGCTTCAAAACGAAAATCCCCGAGATTATCGCGGGGATTATTCTGATTGCAATCGGCGTGAAGATGCTGTTCTAGTTTACGCCTGCTCGTAGGTCCACTTCACGTGGTCCATCATGAAGTCGTGCGCATCGAAGGCAAGGCCAAACTGGTCCTTGATCTTGCTGACATCGAAGAGCATCGGGTCGTCGCCCCAGCCGAGGTCCTTCTCCACAATCTTCGTCTTGCAGCCGGGCTTGAGGGAAATCATCATCTCAGCGATTTCCTTCCAGCTAATCCAGACCTCGCCCAGGCCGAGGAAAATTTCCTCGTTCTTGTCGCTTTCGAGGACCTTCATGTAGAGTTCCGCCTGCTGACTTGCATGGATGAACTGCGTACCGTCGTTCTTGACAATCTCGATATCGCGGTCCTCCTTCACGGCGCGGGCCATGTCGAAGAATCGACGGTCCGGCTGGGAACAGCCATCGGGGTAAGCGGGGTTACCGAAGGTATAGCCCGGACGGATGATGTTCCTCTGCATGGTGACCTGCGGAAAGTTCTTGCCGTAGCCCTGGCGGAAACCGAGCACGTAGGCCTCGCCCGCCGCCTTGGTGGCACCGTAAAGGTCCATCGGCAGGTTGCTCGTCACCTCGCGCATCACGGGGCGCATGCGTCCCATCGCAGCGGTGCTGCTAGTCTGGATAAACTTCTTGCAGCCGGCCTTTGCCGCCATTTCAAGGAGCATGACCGTTGCGCGCGTATCGTTCATGAGCATGGCGCTCGGGGTTTCGCCCCAGCCAAGCGCGATATGGATACAGGCATCGCAGCCCTGCAGTCCCTCGCCCATCTTGTCGAAATCCGTAAGCGAGGCCTGGACAAAACTAACGTTCGGGCTGGCCGCAAGTGAGGGAACCTTGTTCGGGTGGCGTGTAGCGATTACAACGTCATTCCCGCGTTCAAGGAGCGCCTTGACCACGTAGTGTCCGATAAAACCTGTTCCGCCGGTAACGAAAACGCGCATAGAAAACCTCACTCTTTAGGCCCGCGTACGGGCTGCCATAAAAATAGTATGATTTTCCCCAAAAAGGCTATAGAAAATTTGAAAAATTCACTTCGCGGCGCGAGACGATTCGCCCGACTTGGACTTGCGGACGGACTTCCTTGGCGTGCGATGGACGTGCGGGCGCTTGTTGCCCGGATGTAACGGCATCACCTTGGATGTCGCCGAGAGCGAGTGGTCCAACTTGTTCTCCTCCAGAGGGGAGCACTGTCCAGTCAAGAGTCTGCTATCTATTGCCATATCTTTTCAAGATAATTTATTTTGCCAGGTTGTCAACCGGACGGCCTTTACCAGGGCTTTATACGCCAAAAGCGAGCATTTTTTTACAATAATTTATTGCCATAGGCCTATTTTTTAGATATATTTGGGCACATGAAATTCGTAGCAAGCATCAACTTCTGGTGGTGGCAGGCCCAATAATCGGAGCCTGGTATTTTTGGTACGGTTTTCAAAAGAAGCAGGCTCCTCAAAGGGAGCCAATTTTTTTGCAAAAAACTTTTGGAAACCCGGCAAAGAACCTGAAACTGACGCAAACTACAACAAATAAAGGAATACAAAATGAGAAACTCTCTCAAACTCGACGGCCAGGTCAAGACTTACCTTAAAGAAGACGAACTCCCGAAGGCATGGTACAACGTGCGTGCCGACATGAAGAAGAAGCCCGCACCGCTCCTGAACCCGGGTACCGGCAAGCCGGTAACCTTCGAAGACCTGCAGCCGGTTTTCTGCGACGAACTCATCAAGCAGGAACTCGACAACGATACTCCTTACATCGAAATTCCGGAAGACATCCGCACGTTCTACAAGATGTACCGCCCCTCCCCGCTCGTTCGCGCCTACTTCCTCGAACAGGCTCTCGGCACTCCGGCCCACATCTACTACAAGTTCGAAGGCAACAACACATCGGGTTCTCACAAGCTCAACTCCGCCATCGCTCAGGCTTACTACGCCAAGAAG
>JAGAAW010000028.1 GCA_017615055.1 Fibrobacter sp. | reverse complement strand
CCACGGGCCATCGATACCGGGCGCCTTGATGTAGCCGATACCGCCGCCACCGCCATCAGGGAACACGATGTAGAGCGTTCCAGTCTTGGGGTCCACAGCAATACCGGATGCCCAAATAGCGCCGATACCATTCACCTTGCGAGCATCGTAAATGATGCCAAAGTCGGTCCAGTTCTGCATATCCTTGCTGCGGAAACCATAAAGAGCGAAGATCTCGTACGATCCGGAATTGTACGGAGCCGGGTCATCGGAGTCAGTAATGATGTAGAAGTATTCATCATCAGCAGCTGCACCGGGGTCTGCCAGGTAATGATATGTGGAAATCGGGTTATCGGCGAGCGCAGAGGCAACAAGACCGCATGCGATAGCCAAACCAAGCTTTCCCTTGGAAATCTTTTTCATATTAACATCCCATATTCAACCGCGACACCGCAGTCTAACCATTGTATAATTTACCATCCCCATGTGCATTTTTAACAACCTTTCAAACAAAAACCATTGACGTTTTGTCCATGAATGACAAGGGAGGGTTCACACGGCTCACCCTCCCTAAAACCCTCCCGACGCGCACATAATCGCCTAAAACAAGGTGTTTGTTTTAAAACGGAGGCGATTAAGTGCACGGGCACCTCCGGTGCTTAATATTTTTTACAAAAAGGCCCCCGGCAATCGCCGGAGGCCTTTTAAACGCAAGAGAGAGTGTTTAGATCTTACTTCGTCACGCGGGTCATGAACTTGTTGCTGCCGCCGACCTGCTTGAGCATGTAGGCGCCCTGCCTATAGCCTGCAGCCTTGAGGGCCTGAGCCGCATCCATACCGGAGAGGCTCACCGTACCAAGCTTTGCGCCCGAAAGGTCGAACACATGGTACTGCATCGAGCTGCTGACGCGGAACTTGATACCCTTGAGGGCATCCGTGCCAATCGGTTCGGGGTCAGTAGCGTCCTTGCCTTCCACGAAGGTGAAGTAGTCGATATCGAACCAGTCGCCCGTAACCGTCATGCGCAGGATATGCTCGCCAGCAGTGAGCGTCACGTTCCTCTGCACCTTGGCGTAGTCATCGAAGCTGCCCTCGACATCCGTCTTAGCGGCATAGATAGTATCGGTAATGTCCGTGCCATCAATCGACATCACGAAGCTAGAAGCCTGATTGTCGCTTGCCACTGCGGCAAAGAACGTGTAGTCGCCGGCCTTCGTGACATTGATGGTGTATTCGAGCCATTCGCCGGCCTGGTTGTAACCCACGATGATACCGGAGGCATTCGCATAGAGGTCAACAGACGGAGCGTCTTCCTTACGGTAAGCAACCTTCGCAGAATCTGCTGCGCTTTTGGCCTTCTCGTAGCCATGGTTCTCGGAATCGTTGTCGCTGTAGGTGTCGTTGCCCGCGCCGTAACCCGGAACGTCGAAGTCTTCGGCCTGAATCTTGCCCGGAACAGTCCAGGCCTTGCCGCCAAATGCAGTCTGCGGTTCAGGTTCACGCTTGGTACCCTGGAATTCCCATTCAAGAATGCCCATGGTGGAATCCTTGCTGCCCTTGAACACGAAGAACAATTCGTCCACGACGCCGCTAAGGCCGCTCATTGCACAGTCATTATCGGTATAGTTGTTCCAGCCGCTGGTCTTTGCAAGTTCGCAAGTACCGGCGAGCGTGCCGCTCACAGAGCCCTTGTGGATTTCAACCTTGTTGCCATCGCCCACGTTCGCAGCCTTGATGCGGAGGTTCTCGGCACCGTTGCCGAAATCCACGCCAGAAACGCGAATCCAGGATTCCTTGGTTGCAAGCGGAGTCAGCACATGCACAACGGGCTTGCCCTTGGTCCAGTCGGTACGGCTACGCACGTTCCTCTGCTTGGAACTGGTGAGAGCCTTGTAGGTATTGTAGGGGTCGAAATTCTTGATCTGCTTGGGGCCTTCACGGGTGAAGGTCAGCTTGTTCATCTTGTCGCCGTTCCAGGTAAGCTCGTCAATAGACACGCTTCTGTGGTTTTCCTTGTTCGGGCTATTCGTGCACTGGCCAGACTGCGTGCAGGAACCCGGATGTTCATCCGCGGTAACCAGGCGGCGGTCGTGATACACGGCATACCACTTGCCCTTGAACGGAGCAAAGCCCTGGTGGTTGTTACCGCCCTCGTTATGGGCATCGGGCACAGAACTGATTCCCGGAATCACCGTTCCGACGAACGTGTAGGGACCTGTAATGTTGTCAGACATGCCGTAATCGATCACCTGCGGCTGCGTATTGAAGCTCAGGTAATACTTGTTATCCTTCTTATGGATATAGGGGGCTTCGAAAGAACCCTTAGCATCGATACGCTTCAGGGAATTCTTGTCGATAGTAATCTTGCCGTTGCTTTCGGAGAACTTGATAATATCCAGGTTATTTCCGTACGGACGGTTGTTGTTCTGACCACCACCGAAAATCACATAGCCCGTACCGTCTTCTTCGATGAAGATACCCGGGTCAAAGCAGTGGGCGATCTGGTCGCAGCTACCAATCACGCTAGAACCATAACTGGCCGCGATGTAGTTGACGCCATGAGTTTCCTTGACGGGGTCAGTATAGGGACCGTCGATGCTAGTAGCGGTAATCATGCCCACGCCGCTCGCACCATTGGGGTAAACGATGTAGATCCTGCCCTTATGGACCGCGATGCCGGACGCCCAGGTATTGTTGGGGTAATCGCCGAATTCGCGCTTGGAGCGGAAGATCATGCCGTGGTCGGTCCAGTTCTTCATGTCCTGGGAGGAAAATGCGTTAAGACCCACGATATCGTAGTTGTAATTCTCCTGAGGGCTGTAGTCATCGACATCCGTCAGGATGTAGAAGGTATCGCCGTCAGATGCGGCAGAAGGGTCAGCCAGGTAATGGTAGGTCGAGACCGGGTTGTCGGCAAGGCCGAAGGTTACAAGCCCAGCCGTAAGGCACAGTGTGCCCACACTTTTCCACACATTCATATTTACTCCTTTTGGGGGTGGGCGCACAAAACATCCACAACGCCATCATCCCTTCAGGTATAAAAATACCCCAAAAACGCAAAGATGTACCGCCCCTAGCGATACATCTTATTGACAATTTGTCAAGACGGATTGGCGTTTTTAGCCCAAAATCGCTATTCTTCCGGATCCCGAGCCACAAACTTGGAGTAACCGAACACTTCGATGTCGTCGATCCAGAACTCGCCGCCCGTACCGCCGAAGATGGAGATATCGGTAATGTTGTGCTTCACGACATCCCAGCCAAGGTTTCCGCCAGTCTTGTTGCTGTCGGGCTTCTGGAAGTCGGAGGGTTTCACCACGTAGCGGTTCCAGACCGTATCCACATCAATGTGCATCCAGGCCTTGCCGCTTTCCTGTTCAGACGTGCTGTCGAGGTTCATGTCGAGCGAGAACGAGATGTACTTGTGCTTGGTGGTATCTTCAATGGCATCGGAACGAGCCCAGAACACGATGGAATCGAGGTTGCTCATGTCGACCATACCGCCGAGAGAGCGCCCGATCAAGACCCAGTTGTAGGCGGAGTCGTTCACGCTAGTGAAATGCGCAGCCTTGCCTTCTCGGCCAAGGCCGGCATCCACAGATTCAACTTCGCCACGGGCGTCTTCGGAATGCTTGACCTTCCAGTTCTTAACACCGTTCTCGAAATCTTCAAACATAAAGTAAGGGAGCGAGTCCTGCGGGCGGGTATCGATAACCACCGCATTTTCCTGACCGGCCTGCACATTGGCGACGGAGGACCCGAGCTTGCGGATAACCCTCACCTTGCCCTTCTTGCCCTTCGAATCCACGACTACGCTATCGGCCTGCACGAAGGCGACCATCTCGAAGAAGCCCGCAGGGAGCGACTTGAACTCGAAGTTGCCCATGCCATCGGCCATAACGCTGTAATCGAGACCCTGGACCGCCACCGTAACTTCGGAGGCATCCTCGTCGTCCTCGACCAGCACGCGGCCCGAAACAAGACCGGGCTTATCCAGGTGCAAGGACACACGACCACCCTCGGTCTGCCATGACCTGTAGTTAAACTTGGAGGCGCCCTTCAGGGAATCGCTCCTGGCCTCGACGATGTAGCTGCCGTAACCCAGGTTATCCAGAATGAGCTTGCCTGTAGAATCCGTTTCGAAGTTCATGTTCTCTTCCACAAAAGAGGCTTCGACGGAATCGGACCCGGCCAAGTAGCTGTCGGGGCGAACAATAACATGAACACGAGCCGCCGGTGACCCATCGGCGAGCTGAACGGTAAGGGCGATGGAATTCTCTGTTTCCATCGATGATCCGGCGACACCGCTGTCTCCACCGGAACATGCGACAATGGTTCCACCCAGTGCCGCTAACCCTAATTTCCACACCCTATTCATCATTTTTTATCTCCTGCGCCTTCCCCCATTATAGCATTTTCGGGGAAGCCTCCTTTTCGGGCGACCGGATAAAATGCCATCGAAAGTTGCATAACGCGGTCGGAATTCTTGGCTTCGTCAACCCGTTTCTGCACTAATCTGCGGAATTCCCTCAACATTTCGCCCAAATCCTCGAAGCAGGACTGGTCGACCGAGAGGGTAAGTGTGGACACGTTGCGCTCGGTTACGGGCACATTGTCCAGGGAATCGCTGGCAAGAGCGAGCACCTGGCGCTGGAACTTGCGAACCGCCTGTGCCTTCTCGGGGCCACCTACCGTGAGGTGCGCATCCGTGAGGGCAAGCCTGCCGCTGGCAAGTTTCTTGACCAGACCCACTTCTTTCAGGATTTCGATAGCCTCGTTGACCTGGTCCTCCGTAATCGGGGGGCAGATGTCCTTGGCAATCTGCTTCACATTCACAACACCGCCATTCAGGTCCAAGTAGGCACGCACGGCGGGGATCCACCAGTTCTCGAGCAGCTTGAGTTCGGCCGCCTGGAGGCTGTGGCGTTCAACATCGCGAAGGGAGAGTGCCTTCGCCATGAGTTCTTCTTTCTTGGCCTTGTCCTTGCTGACGGCGGCAGAGAAGAGCAAATCAAAGTATTCGGCCTCACGACCGCTCAGGGCCAGGATTTCCTTGGCCGCCTGTAACGCATGGGCGGGGAGGTGCTGCTTCTTTTGCAACACGCGGTAAAGGTAGCTGGAATCCAGCCCCAACTTATCGCCCATCATGCGATAACTATAGAAGGGCATCTCCGCCTTGCGGCGTTCGTAGTAGTCCTTCAAAAAATCGCGGTAGTCCGCTATGTCCGAAAAAGTAACCATCAACTATAAGATACCTTTTCCAAATTAGAAAAATTTACATTCCAGACCATCTTTCATTGACGTTTTGTCCATAGTGAAGTTGTGGAAAATCACAATGTTAGCACCATTTTACGCTTTTTGGGCGATTTTGCCCCATTTTTTACAAAGAAAACATTTATTATAATGTAAATTACCATAAAAATAAAGGTGTATGATGGCGACAGGCATGGAAACAAGCAACGACGTAATATCGAGGAACATCATCCGCGACATGGGGAACGGCGTCCTTGTCATAGACAAGGCTAACAGGATCATCTCGTTCGTGAACGACTCCGCCGCAAAGATTCTCGATAAGCCCAAGGAAGAAATGGTTGGGCAGAAATTCGCGATGTGCTTCTTCGAATACGAAGAAAACAACGCCTTCAACGACTGCGTCGTTAGTGCCATCAACGAATCCGACGTATCGCACAAGGTAACTATCCCCTACTTTACGGGCAAAGAGACCAAGACACTCTACGTGACCTCCTCGTACACCAAGGACGACAACGGGAAGCCGGTCGGCGTGGTGCTCATTCTCGACGACATTACCGAGAAAGCCAAGCTGGAACAGCGCCTGATGAAAAACCAGGTCGGCACCATCATGATGATGGCAGAACTGGTGGAAAGCCGCGACGGCAACACGGGCGGGCACATCAAGCGCACGGCGGAGTACGTGAAGATTATCGCGCAGCAGCTCTTTGACGACAAGAAGTTCCCGGAAGAAATCGACGACAAGTTCCTGAACGACATCGTGACCGCAGCCCCGCTGCACGACGTGGGCAAGATCAGCGTCTCCGACACGATTCTGAATAAGCCGGGCAAACTCACCGACGAAGAATTCGCTATCATGAAGAGCCACGCGGCTGTCGGAAGGAACCTCCTGAAAGACGCCGTTGAAGCGACCGAGCATTCCTCATTCCTTGATACCGCCATCGACATGGCCGGAGCACACCACGAATGGTGGAATGGCAGGGGCTACCCCGACGGAATTTCCGGCGAGAGCATTCCCCTGAGCGCAAGAATCATGGCGATTGCCGACGTTTTCGACGCACTGGTATCCAAGCGTGTCTACAAGCCGGGCATGCCGCTCGAAAAGGCGTACGCCATTATACGCGAAGAGACGGGGACGCACTTCGACCCCGTCTGCGTAGATGCTTTCTTTAAGGCACAAGACAAGATTGAGTCGGCAATGAACCTACTCAACGACGACGCTACTCAATCCGCATTACGCGGCTAAACCCGACCTCGTCAAAATACTCCCGGAATTCCTGCGGCAGGTTCCTGATGGTCATGGAGCCTTGCTTATCCATGATTTTCTGCGTAAGGAGCAGAGCACGAAGGCCCGACGAAGAGATAAACTCGAGCTTCGACAAGTCAAATATAAGGTGCGCCACGCCATCCAGTTTCCCTACTATTTCGGCTTCGAGCTGCGGTGACGTCAGCGAATCCAGGCGGCCTTCGATAGCGAGCGTCATTGTTACATCTTTACGTGTCTTGACTATCTCCATGATATCCTCACTAAAATCGTTGCCTTACGCCTTTTCCGGAGCGCCGTCGTAACGCACCGAGAGCATTGCCATATCGTCCAGTTGCTGCACGTCACCCGTAAAGTGGTCCAGGCGTTCCTTCACAAAGCTGTTTATCTCTGCGGGGGCGCGGTCACCGCAATCCGCAAGAGCCCGGAGCAGGTTATCCTTGCCGAAGGTTTCCCCATCGGCATTCCTGGCTCCCGTCACGCCATCGGTGTACATGAACAGCGTGTCACCCGGATTCAGGTCCAGAGTCTGCGCGTTGTAGGTGCAATCTTCCTTCACGACCAACGCAATATCGGGAACACTGTTCACGAACGATACAGAGCCGTCCTTGCGGTGTATCGCCGGAGCCTTGTGGCCCGCCGAGGCAAATTCCATGTGCCCGTTGCGCAAATCCAGAATGCCCATCCACGCCGTCACGAACAGCTGGTCCCTGTTGTGGCTCATGAGCCCGTCGTTCGTCTCATTGAAGATTTCGGCCACAGACGTGTGGTGCAGTGCAAGCGTGCGGATCACGACGCGGGAAACCAGCATAACGAGCGTCGCCGGGATACCCTTGCCCGCCACGTCGGCAACGAGTACGACAAGGTGGTCGTCGTCCAGTTTGAAGAAGTCATAGTAGTCGCCACCGGCATTCTGTGCGGGCAATAGGAACGGAGCCAGCGCATGGCGGTTGTCGCCACAGCCTTCTTCCATCTCGTTCTTCGAGAGGATACCCAGCTGGATACCACGTGAAAATTCCAAGTCGCGCTTCGAGCGGTCCATGTCCTTCTGCGTCTCGATAAACGTCTGGAGAGAAGTGCGCATTTTCTTGAACGCGCCCGCCAACTGAGAAACTTCATCACGCCCAGTGAGGTCCGGGATTGTGGCACTAAAGTCTCCTTCCCCGAGTTTGTCCGCAGCCACCGCGAGGGACTTGAGCGGGCGCGAAGCGCGGAAGGTAATCACAAGAATCAAGACAAAGACAATGGCATAGCCGCCAAAGGTAATCCAGGCATACATGTGGCTCACGGAACGCTGTTCTTCCATGAACTTGTGCGCGGGCCACACAATCAGGAACGTCCAGTCAATCGACTCCATCGCCGTAAAGTAGATCGCAGCATCTTCACCATCGACCGACGACCCCAGGAAAAGACCGTTCTTCATGGAGTGTACGGCGTTCTCGAATTCAACAAGCCTCTTGTGCGAGGCATTCCTCGAAAGCGATGCAAAATTCGCCTTGAACGTAAGTTCGTTCTTCGGGTGGGCAATAATCATGTTGCTCGCCGAAAGCACCACCGCATACCCGTCGTTGGACACAGGCATGTTTGCAATCATGTCCTTCAAGAACGCAATAGAAATATCGACACAAAGCACGCCGGCAAATTTCTTTTCGCCGTTGTAATCCTCACGGAAAATCGGGGTCGTGAAGATGACGATGGGCTCCTTGATGAAATCCCCGATAAAGGGTTCCTGCCAAAGCCCTTTAAGGCTATCCTTGGTGCTCTTGTACCAAATCTTTTCGTGGTAGTTGCCGCCGTTTATCACGGTAGTGCTGTCACCCGAGAAATACGCCAGGCGCATGTATTCCCCGTCAATACCTTTCGGAGCCATGCCCGGTTCGAAGGCGGCGACCATCGCCACCACCTGGGGCACCGTCGCACGCACGCCAGAAAGGGTGCGGAGCAGGTAATCATCCAGTTCTGCCGCGCTCATCTTCTTGTTGCCGATATTATAAGCCACATCCTCACCGAAAGTGCGCCCCGAACTGAACAGTTTGTTAATCAGCGCCACGTTTGCGCGGCTGACCTCTTCGCCCTTCTGCAAGAGCATCTGGGAGAGTTTCCCCTGTATTTGGGAATTGCTAAAAAGGAACAATGCAGCAAATACGATGCTGATGCCCGCAAAAACTGCCATAGACTGCTTGAAAGCCAAGCCATGAACGTTAATCTTCATCGCCATACCTCTTGGTATCTACATATAATGTAACAAAAAAGCGGTGGTTTTGAGGCCATTTTCACATTTTTTTACTTTTCCATGCAACCAGCAACCCACCATACGCATCAAAAGGGCATAATGGACGAAAAAGTGATACTTCAACACCTGATGGAAGGCAGCCGCGAAGCCCTCGCCATAATCTGGCAGGAGCACAGCGCGAACGTGCTGAATCTTGCCTTCAGAATGATGAAGGACCGCGACCAGGCCGAAGACATCCTCATGGACGTGTTCGTACAGGTGCCGAAAGCCATTCAGGGGTTCCGGGGACAGTCCGCGCTAAACACGTGGCTCTACCGGCTCACCGTAAACGCATGCCTCATGAAGCTGCGGGCAGAAAAACGGCACAGCGAACTCGAAGAAGAGAATCTCGATACCATTATCGAGGAAGTCCTCGGTAAGGACGAATCGCGGGACGAAAACTTTGACGCCGAACTTTTGGAAAAAGGGCTCGGACAGCTGCCGGCAGAAACCCGCAGTATGCTCTGGCTCAAGGACGCCGAAGACCTTGACGTGAAGGACCTCGCCGAGATATACAAGATGCCCGAAGGCACCATCAAGGCAAGGCTCAGCCGCGCAAGGCATTTTGTAAGGGACTATTTAAAGGAGCGTAAGAATCATGACTGACAAGATTGACTTCTCGAAGCTTGAAAGGCTTACCCCCAGGGCAGATTCCTGGGCCAAGGTCTGCGCCCGCCTGGACGCGGCCGCAAAGGCCACACCCGTAGGGAAAATCATCAGCATCAAGGCATGGTACAGTGCCATCCCGATCGCGGCGAGCATCGCGCTCGTGAGCCTTACGGTGCTGCTCCCCGCGCTCAGCCATACCAGCGCGACAGAAACCATTTCCATAAACAGTTCCGCACCCTCCGAGGTCATGAGCTGGTATTCCAGCCTAGGCAACTCGACGAGCGACGATTTTGAAACGCTCGAGGAAACTGTCGGATTCAGCTATTTAATCAAGGAGTAATACTATGAAAGGTGCAAAACTCTTCGCAGCGAGCCTCGTCGTGTTCGCTCTCACCCTGGGATTCTTCCTGGGCAACCTCTGCGGCAAGTGCAGCATGTGCGACATGTGCTGCAAAAAAGCCGAAATGACCCAATGTCCGCACCACCCGGGCGAATTCCGTGACGGCCCCAAAGGCCCGCACGGCGACTTCCACAAAGGTCCTAAATTCAAGGGTCGCATGAACCCGGAAGCCATCGACTCCCTGCTCGAAGTGACGCCCGAGCAGAAGGCCGCTATCGAGGCGAACCGTGTCAAGGGCGATTCCATCTTCAAGGAACTGCGCAACAACAAGCACGAGGCTGAAAAGGCACTCGGAGAAGCCCTCGAAAGCGGAGACCAGAAGGCCATCGAAGCCGCGAAGGCAAAGGTTCTCGACGCCGACAAGGCCTTGCTCGAACACCGTATCCTCGGGGTGAATAAGCTCTCCCAGATTCTTTCAAAGGAACAACTCGTAAAGTTCAACCAGTTCCGCAAGGACGAAATGAAGAAGTTCCGCGAGCACAAGAAAGACTGGCTCCACGGTCCCAAGGGCCCGCACGGGCAGCCCGGCGAAATGCCGCCCCCGCCTCCGCAGGAATAACTAGAGTTCTAGATAAATTTGTATAAAAGAAAGGCCGCGACATGAAATGTCGCGGCTTTTATAATACTATTCGCTCAGGTTAAGCCTGGTGAGCCTTGAACCACTTGATCAGTCCGTTGGTGGAGCTGTCGTGGTTGAGTTCGGCGTCGGCCTTGGCGAGTTCCGGGAGGATCTTCTTGGCGAGCTGCTTACCGAGTTCAACACCCCACTGGTCGTAGCTGTTGATGTTCCAGATAACGCCCTGCGTGAAGATCTTGTGTTCGTACATGGCGATGAGGGCGCCGAGCGTTTCCGGAGAAACGTAGTCCATCATGATGGAGTTGGTCGGCTTGTTGCCT
>JAGAAW010000027.1 GCA_017615055.1 Fibrobacter sp. | reverse complement strand
GGAATCACGTTCAGCGGACGCGGTTCTTCCTTGCTGAATAGAACTTCAAGGGAAGCGGTGTCGGCGAAAACGGCCTGTGTCATGCGGTCGTGAATCTTGGCCGAGATTGTTTCGCGGGCACCGGCCGGTACTGCACCTTCAAACTTCACGTAGTAGGCAATGGCGCGTTCAATGCGCTTGATAGCCGGGAGACCGCAGATGTGGGCGATGTCTGTTGCCTTGGAGCTCCAGGGGCTGATGGTACCCGGACGGGGGCAGACCACAAAGAGTTCGCCTTCGAGCGGCTTGGGTTCGCGGGCCGGACCGTAATGCAGCACTTTCTTGAGCTTTTCAGTTTCTGCGTCGGTCAGGTCGGCGGACAGGTCCACCACATGCAGGAATTCGGCATAGACGGAAGCGACAGAGAGCCCCGCAGCCGTGAAATCGGAAGAAAGTTTCTGGAGACGGAAAGTCGACAGAGCCGGCGTACCACGTAAGATGAGCATTTTAACCTCGGTTGAGTTTATTTTTCCAACGCAAATTTAGAAAAAAAAAGCCATGGATTCTATCGGGGCTTCGCCCCTCCAGAATGACAACAAGAACAAAAAAAAACGGCCCGCGGGGCGGGTCGTTGGAGTTGTTTTTCTAACTCGTTGAGAATCAAGAAGTTAGGATTATTCCTCGCCTTCTTCGTATTCTTCGCCTTCAGGCATTTCCTCTTCCTGAGCCACCGGAGCCTCACCCATCAGGGCGCCGACATCGATAGACTTGAGGCCCGAAAGGGTCTTGAGGTTGGTCTTCTTGTCCTCATCGACCTTGTCGAAAGTGGACACGATGAAGTAAGCGCTAGTAGCCTCGAAACGGCGGGTCTTCTGAGCGATGCTGTTGGAGCCCTTCGTTGTCGGGAAGTACTTGGCTTCGAGCTTAGCCATGTCCTGCGAAGTCTTCACCGTCTGGTTCGCTTCGACAGCCATAGCCCACACGAGCTTGTTCACGTCAACAGAGTTGTTCACGTATTCGAGAATCTTCTTGCCACCCTTGAAAGAGGCTTCGGTCGTCTTGTTGTAATGTTCCGTAGCCTGGTCAACATAGTTGCCCTTCTGCATAAGGACCAGCGCCGCGATGAAAACAAGGAGAACGGTCAGAACGATAGATATATTCTTGATATTCATTTTCAAATCTCCTTATTCAAACTTGAATGCCGCCGGGGCAGCGATGCTGAAGTTATCCGCAAACTTGTATTCGACAAGAGCCTTGTAGTCGCTCTCCTTGAGCTTGCCCTTGACGAACGTGAACTTTGCCACGCAGTTCTTGCCACATGCAATTTCCTTCACGCCACCCTCGTCCTTGAGGAGGAACTGTTCGGCAAGGCCAATCGCAGCGATATCGTTCTGCACCTGAGCCGGAATGCTTGCCGCCGTGTACATGTAAGAAAGCTGCTTGAAACGGGCATCCTTGTCGTCAAAAATCTTCTGGACGTTGGCATTGAAGGCAGCCTCGGTCTTTGCTCCCGTGACGGTCGCGTAGACGAGCTTCCAGGCCATGCCGTACTGGTCCATGGACTTCCACTGGTCCTGCAAGGCAGTATTGACGATAGCCTTGTACGCACCGACTTGTTCCTTGACAGAGCTCTGTGCCTGGTCGTTGTACTGACCCTTGAGCGCGAACATGAAGACCACAAGGGCCACAATGAGCACGCCATCGACAATGGCCAAAATCTTGAACTTTTTCTTATCCATATAAATTCCTTCGAAAGAGAATGGTTTACAATGAAAATAATACTTAATTTGAAAAAAGCAAGCAAATTTATAGAAAAAAAAGCCCCCGAAAAGGCGAATTTAGGCAAAGAACGCACTTTTTTGTATATTTTTCCGTAGAATGACCGATACTACCGAAACCCAGAAACTGCCGTCGCAGATCATTTTTGAAAACCTGAAGGAATTCCTGCGAGCCAAGAACGCCGCACACGAATCCATTTTCAAGTTCCACTGGAAAAAGATGTGGCCGTTCAACCGCATTTGGCCGCAAGTCGACTTTGAGCGCATCGTGCGCCTGATGAGCGAGATCCGCAAGAACATCATCGCACAGCAGAACCTAGTCATCGTGGCGAAGGAAAAGGCCGAAAGTTTTGAAAAAGCATTCCTGGACGCAGTACCCGCCTACCTCGAGGCGCTGGACAAGAGTTGCGTAGGGCTTGCCGACATTGCGCAGTGGAAGCAGGACATGCTCTACAAGAAAATCCACCACGACGCCAAACTGGTCCGTGACTCGCGTGACTACAACACGCTCCTGAAGGCCTACGAAAAGGAACAGGCGGACTTGGTCCGGGCGGGCGCATTTGTTCAGGCCGGCTGGATGGAAGTGACACAGAGTGTCATCCTGAGCTAAACGAAACTTAGAACTTTAGTTCACTAGTTGAGTTATGCTCTATGAGTAGAAGGGCGCAGCCCGTAGTCGAAGGATCTAGAAAAGGTATGTCAACAATCAGTGTCGTCATCCCGGTCTATAACACGGAGTCGTATATCGCGGACTGCCTTGCGAGCATTCACGGGCAGACTTTCCAGGATTTCGAGGCCATCATCGTCGATGACGGCTCTACGGACGGGAGCACCGGCATTGCGAAGGAATTCGCCAAGGAAGATCCACGCTTCCGCATCGTAAGCCAAGCGAACAAGGGCCTTTCGGAAGCGAGGAACGCCGGAATTGAAGTCGCAGAGGGCGACTGGATTACCTTCGTTGATAGCGACGACATGATTGCACCGAACTTTCTGCAGGCGCTCTTCAATGCGGCCATGCAAACCGGCGCAGACATTGCGTGCTGTGCCAAGCATTTCTTTGGAGAGGGCAATCTAGTTGCGGGCAACGGGATGTTCGCTGATTCTGGTATCGGGATGTTCGCTGATTCTGGTATCGGGATGCCCGCGGGAGAAAGACTGCCTGGAAAAAAAACGCACGCTGCACTCTCCCCTGCCAAGGCGCTTGCAAACGCGCTGTACCAGAACGACAAGCCCGACTATTCCGCATGGAACAAGCTCTATGCGACGCGCCTCTGGAAAACGCGCCGGTTCCCCGCAGGCAAGTACTTCGAGGACATGGCGACTATCCCGCAGGTATTTTTGGACGCGAGACTCGTTGCGTTCGTGCCCGAACCGCTCTACATGAACCGCAGGCACTCCGCGAGCATTCTCGCGACCGCATACGACTGCAAGAAGGCAGAACTCCTGGACATTGCAGAAGCGGTTTGTGACCTGATCGCAGGCAAGGGCGCTGGGCTCATGAGGGCTGCTAGGAGCAACCTCTTTAGCGCAAGCTGCAGTATCTTGATGCGCACGAGCGATACGCCCGAATTCGCTGACTACCGCGACCGCGCGTGGAAGCACATCCGGGAATTGCGACTGGGTGCACTGCTCAACCCGCGGACACGCTGCCGGAACAAGGCGGCAGCCCTGATTTCTTTTGCCGGCAGGGCAGCGCTCGTGAAGGCGCTACGGAGGCACGGATGATCCCGAAGAAGATACACTTCTGCTGGTTCTCCGGAGAGGCCTACCCCGAAAGCGTCCAGCGCTGTATGGATAGTTGGCGCAAGCACCTGCCCGATTTTGAACTAGTCCACTGGGATGCCACGAAGGCGCGCGCCACGGGAATCCCCTGGGTGCTGGAAGCACTCGAGCAAAAGAAGTGGGCATTCGCCGCCGATGCCGTGCGGCTCTATGCACTTTGGACGGAAGGCGGCATTTACCTGGATACCGATGTAGAAGTTTTGCGCCCCTTTGGCGACCTGCTGGAACGCCCGTACTTCTTTGGTTACGAGAACGGCTCCAAGCGAATCGAGGGTGCCGTAATGGGTTGCGAACCGGGATGCGAGCCGGTAGCGGCGGCGCTGGAATACTACAAGGCACACGCATTCCTGTACTCGGAGGGAGAGGTCGACCAGATGGTGCTCCCGAATATACTGCGCGAGGCCTTCGGGAAATTCAACCTGGAGATATTGCCCGAGAGCGCGTTCTCGCCCAAGAGTTACATCGACGGGAAGATTCGCGCGACAGAAGAAACCTACTGCATCCACCACTTCAGTAGCGACTGGCGACCTGAATCGGTTCGCAGGGGAATTCGCCGCAGGCAGGCGCTTTTCGCGACCTTCCCTCGCCCGCTGGCAAAGGCGCTCACGATACCGCTTGCCCTATGGACAAACCTCACGACGCTCGGGTTGCGCGGGACAATCAGGAAAATTCTTAAATAATGAGACTAGGGAGGGGCTCGTACGACGGCCCCTCCCTAAGACCCTCCCAACACGCTCAAACACGCCGTGCCCTTATTAAACATCATATCAGCGTGTTAGAGCATGCGCACACCTTCGGTGTGCATAAGACTAGGGCGGGGCTCGCACGACGGCCCCTTTCTAAAAATGAAAAGCGGGTCGCAATCGCGACCCGCCTTATTGCTTAATGGACCCTAAGCTCTACCGCACCATAATGCGGCCGGCCTTAATCTGGCTACCCGCACGTACGCGGAGCAGGTAAATGCCGCCACGCGGAGCATCGAATGCGAAGGCGTTCGTACCCGCAAGGGTCTTCGCGCTCCTGCTGGCAATCACCTTGCCGTCCATGTTCAGGATTTCGACCACGGTGCGAGTGCCGGCGAGGTCGGCGCTCGCGACGAACGAGACGTTCAGGCTGCTGCCGGACTGCACGGAGCGGAGACCGTCGATGTGCAGGTCGGCGACCACCCTCGGGCCCTTCGCGACACGCACGGTGGCCTTCGTCGCGCTCGACTTCAGGAGCACGCGAAGCGTCATGCCGTCGTGCATCTCGGTAGTCTTGCCGTCGACCGTCACGAACACCTTGAGCCCAAGCGCATTGATGTCATCAACTCCCTTGAAACTCAGTTCGCCGTAACGTTCGGAATTTGCACTCAGGGCAATCTTCCAATCCTGTTCTTCGGCAGGGGCCTTCACGGACTTCGCAAGCATGCGGTTGCCTTCCACGATGGATAGCTTCACATGGTCACCCATGCCCTCAGGAGGCTCTTCGGTCGTGAACGCATTGTGGCTTGCGCCAAGCATGTTCCAGGAATCCTTGTGGCCCTTCGCATCGGAAAGCACCATCTGGAGCCTCCAATCGTTCTTCCCGTTCGCCTTCGTAAGGCGACGGGCCTTGGCAAGAGCCTTGAGCGTCACGTCACTAGAATCTTCCTCAAACTCGCTGTCCGGATTATCCGTATCGAACCGCGGTGCAACCGGTATGGTCCAGTCGGTAGGTGCAGTCACCTTCACCCACACTGCGCCGTAGGGGCTCACGACATCTACCTGCTCATAGTCGGCAATTTCGGGGTTCCAGCTCCAGAACGTGACGCCAGATTCCTCGGATGCCTCAACATTTTCTGCCGGATGGTCGCCATAGAGGTTGAGGGCGAATCCGTAGGGGTTCGCAACAAGGTTCCAGCCACTGTTGACGTTATCGAGTTTCCATTCGACCTTGTCGGCGACAGTTTCCTCGACTTCGGCCTTCAGCACCAGCGGACGACCTTCAATAGAGCTGTACCAGTAACCACGAGTGGGCACGATATCGTCATTCGGGTCATATTCCCTATACTGCCAGTATTCGCCCGAAGCGCTAGCTTCATCCCACCAGTAGAAGATGGCATCGCCATCCCAAACCATCGCATCCTTGTCGAGGTTGCCGATCGAAATCATCTGCCATGCATTCTCGGACACGGCGGCGATTTCGGCAACTATATCGAACACGGTATCGAACACGTCGGTTTCGCGGTCATCGCCAATAGTCGCCTTCAGCACGTACCTGCCTGCAGCAAGCGGGAATTTTTCCCACTTTCCGTTGTACGGAGGCACAATGGAATCGAGAAGGTCCGCCTCGTCAACGAGCTCGCCGTCAATCGTTTCGAGACGCACGCTGGCGCCCACCTTGCGGGTGATTTCGTACATACTGGTCGTGAACGAGAAGCGCATAGCATTACCCGACAGGGTAAGCATAGGTTTCACGAATGCGACCTCTGTGCGGTTCGACTTGCCGAAGAACGCTTCGAACTGGGCGTCCATCAGGTTGTACACGAGCGCATCGCCCTCGAAGAACACCTGGCGTTCCTCGTCGGAACCATTGCGGGTCATCACGAGGGAATCAAGCATGTAGCTCGAATCCGGCACCGCAAACACGCGGATATAGTTACCGTTCATCGTCTTGGGCAAGATCATCGTGCCATCGCTCATGAATTCATGCTCGATAAACTCGGTCTTGTCGCCACGCGGGGCTTCCGCCAGGTGGACAGTACCGTGGTTGCCGGTGAACGTGACGCGGTCATAGAGATCGTCGCAATCCGTGCCCTTGCCCCAGATGGCGTACAGTTTATATGTGCTGTCCGCGGACTTGTTCTCGAGCAATGCTGCTGCGAGGTCGGTATTGAACTTGAGGTAGGTCTCTCCACCGGTACGTTCCACGCTCCAGCCCACCATGCAGGCTTCGGAGGTGTACACATAGTTCGGCAGCGGAATGACCGACTTCTTGTCGCTCAGCATGTATATTGCGCTATCAATCCAGTCAGAACCGTAGAACAGCCTCCCCTCGCGATTCACGTCGAACACGAGCTTGAAGGTTTCGCCCACGGTCGGGATGGCAAGCGTAATGTTTTCGTTCACAGTGAGCGCGTTGTCGGCGAGAGTCGTCAGGATACCAGTGATATCGTCCACCACGTAGAGCGTATCCGTATTGCCGGCATAGCCCGCATTGAGCGTGTACGCAGCCCTGAACCTGAGGCCACCCGGAACCACCGGCACCTTGAGGCCATCCTCTGCCACAGCGAAAGTCACAAGCGAATCGTCTACATCCTGCGAGAGCACAAGGCTACCCACGTTCGTGTTCTCGAACGTGACGGTGTATGTCTCGACTTCGCATTCCTTCCACACGGCATAGAGCGTATTCACGTTCTGCACGCGGTCAAGTGTCGCAATGAAGTCGGAGGTCAGGAGCGTGGAGCCCGTAGAGTCCGCAGGATCGATGGACCAGCCCTGGAGGCAAGCGTCGTTGCGGTAGATATTAGCCGGGAACACCAGCGAGGTGTCGTTCAGCGACTTCTCGCCGGTGCTAGACCAATCCGAACCGTAGAACACGTAAGCATCGCCACCGTTCACGTTGTAGTTGAACTTGAGCCGGTTCGCATCCACGGAGGCGCTGAGGACCACATCCGTATTGGACTTGAACACGAGCGCACCACCGTTCACTGCATTGCCAATCGAGGCACCGGCGGCATTCGCACCGGAGATAGCCTGTTCGGCATTGAAGTAGTAGCCCGGCTTGGTTTCGAACTTCACGTTGAACGTAAGGCCCTTCTCGCTATACGGAATCTGGATACCGTCCGCATTAACCGTAATGGGCTCGGTCTCTACGCCGTTCACCGTCTGGGTAATCACGAAGGAGCCGTTCTTGTCGTTCCCGTTAGTCACGTTCACGTTATCGAACAGGCCATATTCGTTCCAGACCGCATAGAGCGTACCGGTCGGGAGTCCAAGCGCCTTGTAGTTCTTCAGGTCCTTCACGAACGTGCCGTTATAGGCCGTGTAGTACTTGGTACTGGTACGAGAGAGCGCCCAGCCCAGCAACTTGCCTTCGGTACGGAGGATTCCCGTGGGGAATGCCGTGTCGCCGTTAAGCGCAAAAGCGCCCGAACCGGTCCAGCCGTCCTCATAGAACACGTGAGCATCCGTATTTACGCTGAATGCAAACTCTGCGCCATCGCTTTCGTACGGGATTTCAACAATCTTGTTGCCATCCACGACGAGTTCGCCGTTTTCGCGGGCAAGGGAGTCAACACGAGCACCGCCCGCAGCCAGCAGGTAGAGCTTTTCGCCATCCGCAAAGTAGCCCGCATTCATGGTCGCCGTCACGTCAAACGCGAGACCGCCCGTAACGGCCGGGACTTCAAGGCCTTCTTCGCCGACCCTGAAGGAAGCGGTTGTCTTGCCCACAGTCTGCGATGCGGTGAGGTAGCCCGCAGCGGCATCGGCAAGCGTGATAGTATAAGTCTGCTGGCTCGTTGCGGCAGCCCACACGGCATACAGGGTAACCTGGGTCTTGCCCGATTCCTTGAGCGCCGTCGCGAGGTCGGTATTGAACATGTAGTCACGCACTCCGCTGTTTTCTGCCGGAGTAAGCGACCAGCCCGCAAGCGTGTAGCCCACGCGGTAGACTTCCGTCGGGAACGTGCGAGCAACCTCGCTCATTTCCATCGCGTACTGACCTTCCGAAGCCCAGCCCGCACCGTAGAACACATTTGCGTCACCCGCATTGGTGTTGAACGTAATCGTGTAGGCGTCGGAGAGGACCGGCGCACGCAGGAGCGTATTGCCCGCAAGCGTGAGCTTGTTGCCCAGCAGGGCCTGAACGTTCTTGCCGCTGGCATTGACCGTGTAGAAGTAGTCGCCATCGACAAGCGAGTAGCCCTCGCCCACCGTAAACGACACATCGAACGTTACATCGCCATCGCCCAGCGGGAGCGTCACTTCGGCATCATCAATATCAAGAGTGTTGAGCACGTTACCCGCGGCATCGGTCTGCTTGAGCGTCATGGTACCCGCAGCAGAGTTAACCTGAGCGACGGTCACATTGTTTACCGCAATGCAGTTGCCCCACTTCGCGAACAGTTTGCCATCGAAGTTATCCATCGCGGCAACCGAGTCGACAAACTCGCCGGTGAATTCCGTAAAGATGCCCGCCGTCTCGCTCGTAGAAAGCGTCCAACCCGCAAGGCAGGAATCCGTACGGTAGATATCACTCGGGAAGTCGCCCGCATTGGCAAGCGAGAACGAGGTCTGTTCCGTACCGGTGCGCCATGCATCGCCATAGTACACGGTAGCATTGCCCGCATTCACGTTGAACGCGAGTTCATACGTAGAAGCCGTGAGCGAAACCGCCTTGAGAACCGTCGTCTTGGTAACCGTCAGAGCGCCATCCGTAAGGACGCCCATGGATTGAGACATATTGTTGAAGGCTTCGAGACCCTGGGTAGCATCGTAATCATAGCCCACAGCAGGCATGAACGTAGCCGTAAAGGCAAGCCCGCCCGCAACAGACGGGACCTTCAGGCCGGCAGTATCAACCACAAACTCGCGGCTGCCCTGGGCAAGCGTGAGCGTACCCTTGCGCTTGTCGTAAGAGGAAACCGTATAGAGAGTCTGGCGGCAGTCCTCATTCCACACAGCGTAGAGCGTTGTCGGGGCTTCGTTACCCGCGGCAACGTATGTGTTATAGGCATCCACAAACTCGTCATCCAACTGCGAGAAGCCCACCATTGCCGTTGCACTGAAGTTCCAGCCCTCAAGGCAGGCATCGCCGCGATAGAGGTTCATGGGGATAGCCCTCGTATCCGCATCGTCAATCACCTTGGCGGTGAATTCCGTTGCAAGGCTACCCGTATAGAACACGTTCGCATCGCCCGCATTCTCGTTAAGCGCGAAGGTGTAGGTATCGGCGGTAGCCGCTGCCGAGAGCGTCAGCGAGGTCGCCACCACCAGTTCACCCGCATTCATAGAGACCGGAGCATCCGTTGCATCCACGGCAGTAATCCCGACAGTCTCGTCGTAGGTATAGCCCTTATTCGGCACGAACGTGACCGCAAACGCGAGCGACTCATCGGCAGGCACCTGCAGGGCCGTACCGGCCACCGTGTAGGTCTTGGCCGTTTGCGAGACCGTGCGGCTGAGCGTGAACGTACCGGAGAGCGGATCGGCGTTAGCGACCGTCACAATCGTCTGCTCAGTTTCACAAGCACCCCAAATGGCGTAGAGCCTGTCGACCGGGAGACCAGCATTCTTTGTCGCCTCGACATCATCGAGGAAGTCGGTATTGAACTGCAAGTGAGTGCGATCCGATTCCGTATTGAGCGCCCAACCCGTGAAGCAGCTATCCACGCGGTAGATGCCCTTCGGGAAGTTGACATTCTGGGCATCGAGGCTATAAGCTGCACTTTCGACCCAATCGTCACCGTAGAACAGGACCGCGTCACCCGCATTCGTGACGAACGCGAAGGTATTCTCGAGCGTCACCGCCGGTGCATCCACAATCTTGTCGCCATCGACGGCAAGTGTGTTGTCTTCTACGACGGACTGTATTACGCCAGATTCGTTGACCAGGTTGAACGAGCCCTCATCACTGAGTTTGTAACCCAGGTTCGGCGTGAACGCAAGCCCGAATTCGAGAGCCGGAGTAGCCTCAGGAACCACGAAGCCCGTCGAAGGCACGTTGTAGACCTTGCCGTTGTGGCTCAGCACGAGCGTACCCTCGGCAATATCGTTCAGGGTAACCTTGTAGAGCGCCTGCGTACATTCGTTCCACACACCGTAGAGCACGGGGCTAGCAACACCCGCGGCAACCACGGAGTCGTAAGCATTCACGAAGTTTGTATCGAATTTTAGGAAGGACTGTTCCCTAGAGGCGTCCTTGTCGAACCCGTAACCCACTAGGCACTTGTCGGTGCGGTAAAGCTTCGGGAACGCCGTCCCGTCATTATCTACAATATTGTACGATTCCGTCTCGGACCAATCTGCCGGATAGAACACGTTCGCCTTGCCACCATTCTCGTCGAAGGTGACCGTGTAGCCAGTAATAGCCACAGCGCCCGAGAGTTCAGTTTCTTCGGTCATGAGCCAAGCAGGCGTTGCATCCGTAACCTCTACAGCATCGGCAGTGCCAATCTTGTACGAGGGGTTAACATTTTCCACAAGTTCATAGCCCGGAGCAGGCACAACGCGGAGTCCCGAGAAGTAGCCGTTTTCGCCATTGACAATGACCATAGCTTCGTTACTACTCACTATCGTAGCACGCATCTTCGGAATCAAGATGCCATTTTCGCCGACAGTCGCAACAACCTTAGGCTCGCCATCCACAGTCTGGATGAGTTCCACAGTAGCCACGCCCTTCAAGTCATCGGAGAGCGAGATATCTACGTTCTGAACCGTGTTGCCGCAGTCCTCATCGTCCGCACTCCAGACGGCGTATAGGTCCACAGGTTCATCGCCATCGGCAAAGGCAGCATATTCCTCAATAAATTCCGGATTAACATCCATGTAGACCGCCGCTTCACTGGAGTTCGCCACGAAACTCCAGCCCGCAAGGCACTTGTCGGTGCGGAACAGGCTCATACTCAGGGCAAGCCCCACTTTGGCCGTACCCACGGCACTCCAATTTTCGCCGTAGAATACGTTCGTGTCACCCACATTCTCGTGGTAGGCAACCTTGTAACCTATAATAGCCACGGCACCCGAGAGCACAGTTTCTTCGAGCATGGCCCAGGCAGGTGTTGCATCCGTAACCTCTACTGCGTCGGCATCGCCAATCTTGTACGAGGGGTTGACACCCGCCACAAGTTCATAGCCCGGAGCAGGCACAATGCGGATACCCGAGAAGTAACCATTCTCGCCAACTACAATCACCGAGCCCTCGGTAATATATTCCACTGCCTTCATCTTCGGAATCATGAGTCCGTCGGCGCCGACAGTTGCGACAACCTTAGGCTCGCCACCCACGGTCTGGATGAGTTCAGCAGTTGCAAAATTCTTCAGTTCTGCCGCGAGCGAAACCTCGACCGTTTCAACCGGGCCACACTCATCCATGTCATCCGACCAGGCCGCATAGAGGTCCGTAGAGGTTCCGTCAGCCACTCGCGCTTCGTATGCAGCGATAAATTCAGCATCGGCAACCATGTACTTCGTCTGGTCGCCCTCGAAGGACCAACCGGCGAGACACCTGTCTGCACGGAACAGGCTAACGCTCAGGACATCATCGGTAGTGAGAGAAACTTCTGAACTCCAGTTTTCGCCATAGAACACATTCGCGTCGCCAGCATTTTCATGGTAAACGACATTGTAGGTATTCTTGGTCAAGCCCTGCAGGTGTAACACAGCACCACTCGAGAAGGTGAACGGCTCATCCGTAATTACGTATTCGGGTTCATCGGAATCGTACGGATTCACAAAGGACAACTGGTAGTCATCGCTAAGCGTTGCACCCGACTTCGGCGTGACAACAGCCTTTGTGAAGTAGACATTATCCGTATAGCTATTATCACCATGGGAAACATTAATCGACGTCGGAACCCTGGCATCATACCCTAGTTCGAGGACTTTGACATCGGAACCATCGACTTCCTGATACAGCGCAACAGTTACATTCTTACTGATTTCTTCATCCAACCAAACATCTGCATCTCCAGCAGCGCAACTCCAATAATCGTCTTCCCACTTTACATACAGCGTGTCGACATTCAGGCCCATTGCAAGCCTTTCCGCACGCTGCTGCAGCAAGGAAGTTCCCAAAGTCTTGCGTCTATAATCATAATCGAAACTTCTGTTTGCAGGTTCATCGGGGTCAAAAGACCAACCCGTGAAGCAGGCGTCAATGCGAGCAATACTACCATCGGGCAGAACACCGCCAATACGAATAATTGCCGAAGTATTCCAGTTCCCGCCGTAAAACACGGTAGCATCGCCCGCATTCGTCGAAAGAACAACCTTGTATTCGGTCACATCCTTGTAGCCCGCATAGTATTCTTCATTGGCATCTCTAGAGCCCAGAGTAAACAAACCATCATTATCGCCAGAAAGGGTGACAAGGGCATCCCCCTGTTTCATGGTAACCTGCAGCGAACGCTCTAGCGTATCGAGTTCATGGTTGGAACCAGGCAAGACATCAAGCGACACCCTGTAGCCAGACGGGTTAGTGCCAAAACTTATGGACGCGTCCTTGTGCGTAAACACGACATTGTCCAATTTCTGCGTCACAACAAGCGTATCGACAAACATGTCTATATAGCTAGACGGGTCACTTATATTTTCAAAGTAACGCGGATAGATGTTCACATAAGCCGTCGGATAGCTGCAATCACTTCCATACGGCATCCACAAGGCATAAAGCATTGTAGGTTCTGCAGCGTTCTTGCTGAATTCACCCGAATGCATGAAATCAACGTCCGTATAAACCGGAGCATCGGCGTCATTCAAATCCTTGGTCCAGCCCGCAAAGCAACGGTCACCACGGAAAGGCTTCCACATTTCGGTGGCAGAGCCGTCGTACGGAATAGGAAGCGATTCGCTCCACGCCGCATTGGCAGGCAGCCAAACTTCAGAACTATCTTCCGCACCCAACGAGAGATCGTACGCAACATAGACCGGCTCGTAACTAGAGAACCTCACATGCCATGTAAGGTCTTGCTTCACGTTGACACTAGTACTGTCTTGCAGCAATGCCGTAACGTTGTTGCCATCAACTACCATGTCATAGGTCATCTGCTTCAGCACGTATCCCGGATCAGGTATCGCGACAACCTTCAGCGTCACACCCACTTCTTGTTGCGAGTTGGCACCCAGATGCACAGGCACGCCCATCTGGTTGTCCGTAAACTCGTGGGTAATGACAGTATCGGCAACCGTCTGGATAAACACCAGTTTACCGCTACCTTCATCCACCTGTAACGTCTGCACATGCACCGGACCCGACCCATTATCCATATTGGGGCAGACAGGGTGCTGCAAATCCAATTCAAGAGCATTCACTGCAGATGCATTATCCGCCGTCGAAATCATGAAGGGAATTTCCTCTACAAGTTCATAGTTCTCACGAACCTCGACATCGCGCCCCTTGAGTTTCCATGCAATACGGCAACCATCGGCATTGTACACGGCCGGAGCAGGAGCATTATCCATAGTCAAGCCGGTATAGCTATCATACCAATCCATAGCGATAGTGTTGTTGGCCATTTCGTTGGCAACAAATACGCCAGAATTGGAAGAAGGAACGTCAAACGTCACATTATAAGGCAGCAACTCATAGTGAACCTTAAATTCCATACTCGGCATGTATTCCGGAGCAATCTTCACGGTCCTTGTATCGAAATCGTAGCCCCAGCCTTCCCCTTCCGGCGGGTCCTGGACATCCACACCAGTCGGATCCTGCCAAGTACCGACAAAACCGTCAACGACCATTACGTAGCCAGGATCAGCCTCAGTAGAGACATCGTACACCAACGTATCGCCATAATCCACTGAATACGGAATATACAGAGCATGATGATCGACATCGTCATCATCGGCAGCCCATACTTCGAAGGATTTCTGAGCATAGTCCTTACCGCCCAAAGTCTGCGACAGCACGAGTTTTCCATGATAATCAAGGAATTCCTGTACACGATTCCCGTTCGCATACGCATAAACCGGGATTTCTGCAACATTCGCAATAGTAACCGACCCAGCAAAGGAGGGATAGAGATTAATACTCAGAGGATCTTCATTGGTAGACGCGGTCGCCACAATAGCAGGAGTCAACGTGTACGAAGCCAATATTGCATTATTATTCTCTTCTGCTTCAGGAACCGGGCTCCATTTGAAGGTTCTAAATCCAGTAAGGTGGTCATCGTTTTCAAAGAATTCATAAAGGTGTACGAACGCCCCGTTTTCTTCCGAATTCATGTCCTTTGTAAGATTCTCGTTTTTCCAGAGATCACCATGACCCATGACAATATAAGAATCCCTGTCCTTAATCGGTTCCAAGTCGAACGTCACGTGGTAATCGGCACCGATATATACAATTTGAACCAACATATCGAGATTTCCATCTGTGCTACGTGAATTCGTATGGTATTCCACAGCGATGCTATTGGTATTGCTTACCAAAGAACCCAGGTTAATGGATTGATAAGATCCTGTTGAATTGTTATAAATGCTATGACCCGTCTCAGTAATTTGTAAGTAGTTGTAACAGCCTTCCGTGACACACGAATAACTCGTATTCAGGAACACAGAACCCGTTATGTAGAAACCATATCCTATGGGTGCAGTCAATTCAAGAACGCCCGTAGTCAGTTTGCTGCTATAATTTTCTGCTCCACCATCGTCATAAACCCTAAACGACGTAACGCCTGCAGGTATATCAACCTTCTTATGCCCAACCTCAGGTGTCGTGACGAAAAGTCCATCTTCCGCAGACAGCGTAGTTGAAAATTCCGGAATAACGGTCACATCGGTAGCCGGCATAACAAATCTTGCCGTACCATATTCCTCCAAATGGCCATCCTCAACAAGATCAACATGCTTGCCGTTGGCATCTACAGAGATTGATTTCAGCAGATAACCGCTATTCGGGTGAGCAGACAAGGTGACCGTATCGCCGAAATAGAACTGGTTTTCGCCAACGAGATCCATACTGCCATTTTCTGCAGTTGAAACGGAGACGGTATACGGAATATCCAGGGCAACAACATTCACCTCAAAATCAAAGCCAGACGCTTCGTTCGAATAATCTGAAGTAAAATGGAGTGTAACAACACGACCGCTGCTTGCAACAGTGCCCAACTCGACGGACCCGTACGAACCATTCAAGAACTTTTTGGTCGAAGTTGAATCGCCATCAAAAATCGTCAACTTGTCAGAGTAGTTATACGTTTCCAGATTTCCGCTCAATTGGAGCACCTTGCCCTCAGGAGCAATCAACTCAAGGTACCCGTTGGCATGGTCGGAATAGTCATTCGCGCTGCCGCCATCATCATAGACATGGAACGAATTGACACCGTCGGCAATTGGCACTATGGCACGTCCGAACCTAGGTACGGTCACCTCGCCACCATCCGCAACAGTCAATTCCGGCACATCGGCAGCCGCAACAAGCGAAACCGTCAAGTCAAAGCCAGAAGCATTATCTGAGCTATAATCAACGAGCTTTACCGTCATTGCGCGTCCACTAGTCATCATCGATCCAAAGTTCGACGACTGAGCGAAGAAACAATCCGCAAATTTTGTGCTATCGCCATTGTAGAGCGCCAGATAGTCACTCTCAACGATATCAACAATGCCCTCCACCTGAAGCACATAACCTTCTGGAGCAATAAGCGTAAGGACGCCATTAGCCCCGATACTATAATTGCCATCTACCCCACCATCGTCATACACATGAAGCGTGGAGACTCCTTCGGGGATGTTGACAATTCTCCTCCCCGTTACCGGCAAATTGACATATTCGTTCCCTGCCGTTACCGTACCCAGGACAAAATGGGGTTCAACCGTAACATTCGAAGAAGGCATCACAAACGTGGCCTTGTTGTCGGTAAACCAGTAGCCGTCAAATACTTTCAAGGAATTTCCATCTTCATCGAAGGCTTCAACGCCGTCAAGGTAATAGCCCGTGTTCGGAGCCACAGTCACACTGATGGTATCAAGCCAAAGGGCAGGAGTATGGTCTACAGAGATTGTTCCATTCTGCACCCCGTCGGCAAGGGTCACCGTATGAGACTGGACCTTGTTGTATAGGGTTACGGTAAAATTGACGCCACTATATTGCGACGAATTATCCGAAGTCAAATGGAATGTTATGGCATCATTTAAGCCAACGACATCGATACTGGTAGAACCAGCAAACATATCCAGTAATTTTGGAGACGAGAGATCACCATCAAAAATAGTGACAAAGTCGCGCCACTCCGTATAAACGGTTCCAGTAACGCGCACCCCATAGCCTTCTGGCAGGGACAGCTTGAGATACCCGTCAGCCTTACTGCTATAGTTTGCATCGCTACCTCCATCGTCATAAACCTTAAACGAGGTTATACTAGAGGGCACATCTATAGCAACCGTTCCATTCTGGGGAATATTGATAAAGTATTCCGTAGCAAATGCCGGCGTTATCGTCACATCGCATGCAGGCATAACGAAGGTTAACTGGTTACCCGTATACCATCCGCCAGAATAGGACAAAGGCTTGTCGTCACAGCCAAGAACCGCAGTACCCTGCGACAGGATGTATCCATCATCGGGTGATGCCGTCAACGTAACGACTTCGCCAATCATAAACTCATCATTATCGCTGACCATGGTACCATTTTCAGCATCATTGATTGTCACATGGTGGGTTTCAGTAGACGGGACAAGCGTCACCGTCAAATCAAGCCCATCATAACCGCCGCCGCTCAGGCAGCTTGTCGTAAATGTCAAGGTCATGATTTGACCCGAACTCGTAAACGGACCGATGGTATAGTCCCCTCCTGTTTCAGCAGGGGCTACCAAAGCAGGCGAGAACTGCGTTGATGTAGACGTACCATCATAAATGTACATGTCTGCACACGAATAGCCTTGAACCATAACTCCGCTAATCTGCAAGACGTTGCCCGCAGGTGCGACCAGTTCTACGGTACCCTTGGCGCCAAGGGTATACTTACCATCCTTGCCTCCGTCATCATAAACCTTGAACGTGCTCACGTTGGCAGGAATATGCACGGTTTTCTTCCCGGTCAAGGGGAAGTTGACATACAAATTCGTCAAATCATTAGAAAATCCCGGTGCAACCACAACGTCCGAATTAGGCATGGAAAATTCTACCACATTGGTACCAGAATACCATGCTCCACCCGTTAACGGGACGGCACTGCCATTTTCATCAGTAGCAACCGTACTGTCAAGGAAATATCCCTCTTCAGGAGTCATTGTCATTGTAACGGAGGTTCCATAGGGAGCACTGGAAGGTTCAATCGAAGCCGTTCCATTAGACACACCCTCAGACAATGTCACCGTATGCACTATGGAGGGGTCCACAAGCGTTATTGTCAAATCTACATCATCCAAAATGGAATCGGCATCCGTGATCAAGTGCAATGTCAGGACATTCTGCGAACTCATCAGCGTGTCAATCTGGTAATTGCTCGAATAATTGTAACTACCATACGGAGTCTTCAAAAGCGTCCGTGCCGTAGAGTCTGCACCATCATAGGCAATAAGCTTGTCCCCATCATCGGTCAGTTCCACCTTTCCCGCCACCTGGAATACAAGACCGCTAGGCGCAACCAACTGCAAATAACCATCGGCAAGGGTGGTACAATAGATTCCACTACCGCCATCATCATAAAGCTTAAAGGACTTCACGCCCTGAGGAATATTGACTACCTGCGTTCCAGTAAACGGCATGTTGACATAAAGACCTCCGTCCGCAGACCAATCGCTGGTAAACTGTGCCGAAATCTTCACGTCCGAAGGCGGCATCTTGAACCGGCATTCACCCGAGAATACGCAATCTCCCTCTATTTTCATGTTGTTGCCAAATTCATCCTTGGCGACAATGCTAGAGAGCAGATTGCCCGTAGCCGGAGTCACATTTATAGAAACCGTCGACCCAAACGGTGCCGCAGCCACAGATGGCGTAATTGTACCGCCAGTAATATCTGAAGAAACAGAAACTGCATGCTCATCCGAAGGTTTAAACACACATACGGTAAAATCCAAGCCCCTGTCTATATTCGAATAATTTGTCGAAAAATAAATCGTCATCGTATTACCCGTAGTCGTCGGGGCTCCGATAGGTGTACCATACATTCCCGCTTCAACTCTATAGTCATAAATTATAGCAGACGTGTTGATTCCGTCGTAAATTATCGGGAAGTCATTAGAATGTGTCCATCTTTTTCCTGTCACCTGGAAAATATGCCCTTCTGGAGCAGTCAATTCCAGATACCCATCGGCATTATTGGAATAATAATCCGCCGCATCATTGGTACCGGTGCGGTCATGACCATGATCGTACACCTTAAACGAACGCACTCCCGCAGGAATCGTGACAGACTCCGTTCCGATATAAGGGATTTCAAGGTACAGTTTATCATTTGCCGTCAAATTCGTGCCAAACACGGGTGTCACGGTAACATCGGAGAAAGGCATCACAAATGTCGCCACGCCACCCGAAGTCCATGTTCCGCCAGTCACTTCAACTCTAGCCCCATCGGAGTTAACCACATTCACATTTGTAAGAACGTAGTTCTCATTGGGAGTGGCCGTCACAACCACCTCTGTGCCAGAAGCAACAGAAGTTTCTGTAACGCTAACGGAGCCGCCAGATACATTTTGAACCGTAATATTATGAGGAGTATTCGCTGCGAGAACCGTAACCGTCAAATCAAGGCCCGATCTGGCTTCAGACTCATTCGTCACGAAAGAAACAGCCAACTTGTTACCCGAGGTCAAGAAATCTATCGTGCTGTTAGTAAAGTTTCTGGACATTTTTCTAGAAGCCGACAGGTCGCCATCATAGAGCGTCAGAATATCGCCAGAATTGTATTCAACGGCCATGGAGCCCGTCACCTGAAGCAGGTAACCCTCCGGAGCAACAAATTCAATCGAGCCATCGGCATTATTACTATAGTCCCCACTAATACCATTACCATCATCGTAAATCTTGAACGATTGTACACTTCCAGGGATATTAACAACGCGCGTTCCCGTAATAGGCATATTGACATACAGCCCATCATCTGCAGTGGCATTGGTCAGGAATGTAGGCGTAACCGTAACATTTGAGGCAGGCATGACAAACGTAGAAACACCGTCCAGCCAAGAACCTCCGGAAACCGGCACGTTATTGCCAGAACCGTCAACGACAGTAATCCCGTTAAGCACATAATTTTCATCCGGCTCTGCGGTCAAGGTAACCGTAGCCCCTTCTAATGCTGTTTCAGGATCTGCAGAAATCGTTCCATTTGCATAGGAGCCCATCGTAACGGTCCATTCTTCAAATAGATTTATGAGCGTAACATCCAAAGCAAGCCCCGCATAAGCGCCTGACCCATCTGAGTGGAAAGACACCGTCATGGACTGACCGCTACTCGTAAAGGACCCCACCGTGTAAGTAGATCCGCTGGTTGATGTTCCCGCATTAGACAGGAACGTCGTTGTTCCATCGGAAATAGTCAAGTGATCGTAGCGTTTCTGTTCTGCAACCATGCTACCGCTCAATTGCAGCACGTAACCTTCCGGAGCAACGAGTTCAAGAGTGCCATTCGAATTATTAAAATATACACCATCCGCACCACCATCATCATACACCTTGAGCGCCGCAATTCCTGCAGGGATTTGGACTATCTGCGTACCCGTATGCGGCATATTGACAAACATGCCCCCTGCCGCTTGCAAGTCATTTGTAAATTCAGGAACTACCGTCGCGCTAGTATACGGCATATCAAAAGTCACCGTATTGGTCAAAGACCACACCCCATTTAGCGGAATCGAATTATTGTCAACATCTACAACAGAGATTCCTTTCAAGTAGTAATTTTCTGCCGGCGTTATGGTCAAGGTAACCGTAGAATTTGCGGCAGGATAACGGTTGTCGCAAACAACAGACCCGCCCTCAACAGGTGTAACCGTAACAGAGTCTGCAGGGGTCTGTGTTACTGCAATTTCAAAGCCTTCATCATTTTGCGACATATCCGAACTGAAGCGCAACTTCAGTGTATTGCGAATACTTTTCAGACTACCCGACAAACTGTACCACGTGCCATCACCCCTATCAAAGCGCAATCCCTCATCGGAATAGTCTATTGAACTCATCACAAGGTTAGCGGAGAACCGTTTAATGTCTACGCCAATCAGTTCAAGATAACCCTCAGAGTTATTGCTATAGTTTCCATCTGCGCCACCATCATCATAAACCGAGAACGAGACGACATTTTCAGGAATCTGGGCCACAAGCGTCCCAGTCACCGGCATATTGATGTAGAGGCCGTCTTCCGCTGTCACCTTATCGGAGAAAACAGGCGTGACAGTAACATTCGAGGCTGGCATCAAGAACTGCGCAACATTGCCAGAATACCAGTTATTGCCAGAAACCTCCACCGTATTGCCATCAGCATCAAGCACGGAGACCCCCGTGAGAATATACCCCGTCTGCGGGGTAGCGGTCAGCATAATCAACGTACCCACAGTAACAGATGCAGCCCCATTGCTCGAGACCATGCTGCCACCCTCTGCCGAGTTCAGCGTTACCGTATACGGGATTGTCGCATCTTCAACCATCACAGTCAGGTCAAGGCCGGCAAAATTCACCGTATTGTCCGACTTGAAGTACAACTTGACGGTATTGCTCAAGCTCCATACAGTACCTATATCGGCAGCGATGCCGTTGGACGCTCCAGCAAACGAGTTAAGCAGCAATGCGCTATTACTGCCATCGTAAATAGTCAGGTTGTCCCTCTTGGTGCCTTCGGCGGTCAATGTGCCACTCACCCGCAGCAAGTGACCTTCTGGAGCGACCAGCACAACGTAGCCATTGGCATTATTGCTGTAGTTCGCCGAACTGCCACCATCATCGTAAACCTTGAAGGATTTAACGCCCTCAGGAATAACAACAGTATCCGTCCCAGAAACAGGCATATTCACAAACAGTTCATTTACAGGCGCAAATACAGGCGTCACCGTGACCGCTTCGTCCGGCATCACGAATGTTGCCGTGTTGTTCCACTTCCTGAAATTCACATCTACGGCATTCCCGTCGGAATACGCGACAAAGCCATCAAGAACATAGCCCTCGTCAGGCGTCGCGGTCAATGTAACCGTTTGGCTCGAATATGCCGAACTCACCGCCGAAACAGAACCACCCTGAACGAGAGCAACAGACACCGCCTTGGGAGGGATTACCTTCACGGTAAGGTCAATGCCATCAAATTGATACTGGTTGTCAGAATGGAAATAGAGCGTCATGGCATTGGCAGAACTCGTCTGCACACCAATATCGACAGCCTTGCCTAAGGACGTACTTGACTTTTGCGACAAAATTTCCGGAGCCGAATCAGAATCCCCATCATAGATGGTCAGGTAGTCTCCACCAACATCCGTACTCACGGTTCCTGTCACCTGCAAGGCATAGCCCTCAGGGGCTCTCAATACGAGGTAGCCGTAAGCATTGGTTGTATAGGCATAGTCCGAGCCACCGTCATCATACACCTTGAACGATGTTATTCCCGGGGCAATGTCAATTTCATGCGTTCCGGACGAAGGCATATTGATAGAAAGGTTATCGATTAATGCTGTAAATACAGGCGTGACGGTAACATCGGAATAAGGCATAACAAAGGTAGCCGTATTCCCAGTAGTCCAATCCCCGCCTGTTACGGTAACCCTATACCCATTTGGCTTTTCAACATACACCCTCGTCAAGGCAAAGCCTTCTGCCGGAGTCGCAGAAACCGTTATTTCCGTGTTCAAGACGGCGTTTACAGGATTTGCAACGAGCGTGCCCCCCGCCACATCTTCGGCAACAGATACCGCATGGGGCACCGTAGCATCGAGCAGAGTCACCGTAAGGTCCAGGCCATCGCTCACATTGGAGCCGTCTGAAGTGAAATATATCATCACGCTATTACCGGAACTAACCAATGTTCCAACATTCCGGTTGTAATACGTTCTACCCAGCAAAGTCATCGAACTCGTAGAAACGCCATCATATATGGTGACATAATCATTGTAACCATAGGTATTTACGGTACCCGTTATCTGCAATATGCGGTTTTCCGGAGCATTAATCACAAGGTAGCCTTTTACGTTATTGCTATATGACGAAGATCCACCCGCATGATCGTACACCTTAAACGAAGTGACACCGTCAGGAACGTTAACGGTTTTCGTTCCCGAAGCGGGCACGTTGACAGACAGGCCTTCCTCTGCTGTCAATACATTGCTGAACGTGGGAGTAACAACAACATCCGCATACGGCATATTGAACGTGACATCGTGATAGTTGTACCACGATATGTCGTTGTAAGCAACAGTGGATCCATTAGACGTGACCGCAAGGGACGTGAGAATATACCCTTCATCAGGCACTGCCGATAACGTGACCGCGGTGCCATATGCACCACTCTGCGGGTCCCTTGTGATAGTTCCTCCAACCACCCCATCAGGAATAGTGACATCGAACGTAATGGTTTTATTTATTAACGTAACAGTGAGGTCAAGACCATCGCGATTGGAACTTGCATCTGAACTAAAATAAATGCTCAGGGTATTGCCCGTACTGGCAACATTAACATTTTTACTCCCGGACAATCCATCCACCAAGAGTGTCGAATTTTGGTATTCTCCATCATAGATATACAGGAAGTCATAACTTTGCTGCGTATAGGCACTCCCGCTCACCAGCATTATATAGCCGTCAGGAGCAACCAGGTCCAAACGTCCCGCCGCATTATTGCTATATGCCGAAGAACTTCCTCCATCATCATAGACCTTGAAAGAAAGGATTTCTTCCGAGATATTGACAGTCTTTGCCCCTGTCACAGGCATATTGATAAACAGTCCACCCTGTGCAGTATATTCATTGGTAAATGCCGGCGTAACGGTAATATCCGAACTAGGCATGGGGAACGTAACAACACTGGAGCCCCAGACATTGTCCAAGACAAATGACGCTCCAGACTCATCCGTAACCTGGACGCTGCTCAACATGTATCCCGTTTCTGGCGTCACTGTCAAGGTTATCAATTCATCGTATGTCGCCTGAGCCTTATCGCTGACGACACTACCACCACTGACAGAGGCAACAGAAATGTTTTTGGGAGGATTCAGGGTAACACTCAGATTCAGCCCCGTAAAATCATTTCGGGTATCATTCGAATGGAAATAAAGAGTCATGACGTTACCGGAACTCACAACCTCCCCTATATTCGATGTTTCGCCATACGTTTTCGAATAAAATCCATCCAGCAGTTTCTGCGATTCGGCATTTCCATCATATATTGTCAAGAAATCCGTATTGCTGATGTTATCTGTACCCACCTTACCCTCTACCCGCAGCGTATATCCAGCCGGAGCGTGCAATTCCAGGTACCCATCGGCATTAGCGCTATAAGAGCGCGAAGAGCCACCGTCGTCATAAACCTTGAACGAAGCAACCCCGTCCGGTATATTGACTGTTTCCGTCCCAGTAACAGGCATGTTCACATACAACCCACCTGCAACAGTCCAATCGTCCGTGAACACAGGCGTAACACGAACATCCTTATTCGGCATGGAGAACGAGACTTGATTCTTGTACCAAAACTGCGTAACGTTTGTACTTAAGGCATTCCCGTTCACATCCTCAAGACTGACACCTTTCACAAGATAATTGGCATCAGGCGTAGCAGTCAACGTGACCGTTTCATCTAACAGGGCCTGTGTTTTATCGCTTTGCGCACTACCTCCCGTTACCGGGGATACAACAGTAATATTTCTCGGAGACACGACCAATACGGTCACGTTTATTCCCGGGCGACTTTCATCATAATTATTGCGGAAATAGAACGTTATTTCACGCCCAGTGCTCATTAAGGGTCCGACATTTTTCGAAGATCCTTTTTCTTGATCCAACAACTTATCCGAGGCAGTCGTATCTCCATCAAATATGGTCAGTTCGGCACTATAACTATAGTCATTCCCCGAAAAAGTCCCTGAAACATACAGCAATGAGCCCTCCGGGGCTGTCAACTTCAGATACCCTTTCGAATTTGTACTGTAATAACCTTCTTTACCGCCATCCTCGTACACCTTGAACGAACTCACCGAGGCGGGAATGTCTATCGATTTCATCCCAAACCGGGGCATATTGAGATGAAGTCCCCCATTAGCAGAGTAATCCTGAGTAAACGTGGGCGTAACCGTCACACTAGAATTGGGCATAGAAAACGTAAGAATATTGGAAGTCCAATCAACATCTGTATTCACATTGATAGAATTCCCATTACCATCATCAAACGTGGCGCCACTTAACATGTACCCCGTTTCTGGCGTGGCCGTCAGCGTTACCTTCTCACCCACTGCCGCTAAGGTCTTATTGGCTTGTGCGCTTCCGCCAACAGCAGACGCAGCAACTGAAACAGTATTTTCCGGCTGATTGACTGTAACAGTCAAACTTGGTCCTGTGTAACCAGTCGAACTCACAGAACCAAAATAAAGCGTCATAACATTGCCAGAACTCGCAAGAGAACTAATGTGACGATTAGTACCATATAGAATAGTCATCAAGGAATCAAGAAGTTTCGGAGAGTCCGTCGTTCCGTCATATGCAGAAAAGCACTGTTTATGCTGATTGGACGTCTGCACAGAGCCGCTCAAACTTAGAGTACGACCTTCCGGAGCAACCAGCCGAAGATAGCCATCAGCGTTGCTACTGTAATATCCGTCTTTTCCGCCATCGCTATAGACCCTGAATTCGGTCACATCATCAGGAATCTCCACGACATCGGTACCTGTCGTAGGGAAGTTGATATAGAGTTCGCCCGTTTCGATATCGGTCTTCAACGTCACGTTTTCAGCCCACGCCATTGTCGCGATAAGGGTGAACAGGACCAGCAAGGTAATTGAGCGGATCTTCGTTCTCATAAGTATCCTCTGTAATTTTTTTACAAGGAAAAAATTAGAAAAGCGAAACCAAGATGTCCGACCTGCACACGCAGCCTTGTTTAAACAAAGTAGCAAGTTTAGACGTAAAATATACGATAAAATACGTAACTCATTGAGTATCAACGAGTTACACAAAATAGCCGAAATTTGCGATATTTTACCGCTTTAGCAAAAAACGCGGGATAAACAGCTTGGGGAACCGCTTCAGGAACGGGAGCGAGAACGACCAGAGTTGCGGCAGCTTGCGGAGGGCATCCTTCTTGTCGCGATAGGCAAGCATCGAGAACCAGTGGGACTTCCAGATGTTGACAGCCTCCTTGTATCGCGGGTGATCGCTATAGCGGGCCAAAACCTTCAGGAACGTGCCGTACATGAGCGTGTTATCGAGCGACATGTTGTTGCCGTGCTGGCGGTAATAACAGCACTTTACGGGCAATACCGGCAGCGACCCGCAAATCTTGAAGAACTTGAGCCACTGCGGAAAATCCTCAAACGGGAATTCCGCATCGTAGGCACCATGCTCGCGGAAAAAGTCGAGCCGGATCATCTCGGAACAGCCGTGCACCTCTTTTTTGCCCATGAAGAACTCATCGAAAGTGACTCGCGGGATCGAGCGCGTGTATCGCGGGTCGCATTCCTCACCGTGATTGCCGTCCTTGTCCATAAGGACAATCTGCCCGAAGCACAGCGGGTCCTCGGGGTGCGATTCCAGGTAGGCGCTCTGCTTTTCGAGCCTCCCCTGCGGCATCATGTCGTCGGAAGCGAACGAACAGAAGTACTTGCCCCGCGCCATGGACACGAGTTCGTTCATCGTGGCCACCACGCCCTTGTTGGGGCGGTGCACGTAGGTAAACTTGAGTTCGGCCTGCAGCCTTTCAAGAATCTCTGGCGAGGAATCCGTACTGCCGTCGTCGACCACAATGAGTTCGAAGGCCACGCCCTTCTGCGCCATCACGGAACGGACGGCGGCCTCCACAAACTTTTCGTGGTTGTAACTCGCCATCAGGACCGATACCAGCGGGGGCATTTCGCGCTGTTCCGTTTCGGAGCCCTGCACGAACGCCTTCACGTAGACATTCTCGTCTATTTTTTCGGCGAACATGTTCGTTATGGAGTATTCCACTTGAGCCTCCCGACAGTTATGGCAAGCGCGACGAGCGTGACGAAGTTTTCAAGCGCATAGGCAAACATCGGGCCGTTCATCTCGAACAGGCGAATCCCGACGAAAGTGCCGACCGCAAAGAGCAGGTTCGCGCCCACCTCGATGATGAGGAAGGCCTTTGTCTCGCGGCGGGCGATAAGGACCATGCCGAAGCACCACCCACCCGAACGGAAGAAATCGCCCAGCAACTGGATAGGCATGTAGTCCGCCGCGGGGGCGTACGTACCCGAAAGGAGGATAGCCACCACAAGGCTGCGGCCAAAATAAAGCACCGCGCAGAACACAAGCGTAAAGCCCATCATGCGCAGGAATATCGGGTAGAATTCCCTGCGGAAACTTCCACGTGTCATGTCACGACTGATGCGCGGCAATATAAGCACGCCGAGGATTGCCGAGAATATGGAGGCAAAGAAGTCCGAAATCTTGTAGACACCCTGCCATATGCCTGCGGCATTCCAGCCGAGTTCAGCGCCCACGAGCGAACGCACGAACATGAGGACCAGGGGGGCGACAATCATCGGCACTAGCCCCATGATGGCATACGACATCCATGGCCCGCGCGTATCGAGAACGGACTGCCGGAAAGCACTAAGACTAAAGCCCGCACGTGCGGCAATGCGGGCGGCAAATATGCCTGCAACCACGGACTGCGTGGCAATGATAGAGAGCACCGAAAGGCGACCGGTATAAAGGAAGAACGCCACCCAGAGCATCTGGAAGAGCGACGCCACAATCTGGATAGCCGCCCAGCGGCGGACAAGCCCGAGGCCGTTCATTACCGCAGAGCAGATGGTGACCATGTTTGTCGCGATGATCCCCGGAAGGGCAAAGAGGATAGCCGCCTGTGCAAGACGCGGGTGGATTCCGGGCAGCATCTTTTCTAGCGGGGCAACAAAGCAGAAGACGGCTGCCGCAAAGCAGGTAAACAAGGACGCAAAGGTCGTGAGCCTAAAGCCGCCGCGCCAGATACCATGCAGGTTCTTGAGGTTATCCTTATTCTGTGCGGTGAGGCTTACCCAGCCGTTCTGCATGGCAAGGGTAGAAGTCGCCTGCCCGATGCTCATCCAGTTCATGAACTGGCCCACGCACGCAAAAGCGGCTGGCGGCAAAAATACGGCCAGCAGCTTGTTAATGACAAAGGCACGGAGCGTATTGAAGAGCGTCACCGAGCCCGAGCCAAAGAACAGTTTCCAGATTTTCGAGGAATGTTCCACTATTAGCCTTTTTCCCCGTTTATTTCGCGCGCTGTTTTATCGTTTATTTCTCGTATGACCTGCGCAGGCACCCCGCCGATAACGACGTTCGCCGGGAACTCGCCCGAAACGACTGCCCCTGCGGCCACCACGGAATTCTGGCCGATGGTCGTGCCCTTCAGAATCATCACGCGGTCGCCAATCCAGACATTGTCGCCAATGACGACCTTCCCTGTCTTGGGTGTACCACCGATGCGCTTTTCCGGGTCAATCTCGTGAAAGTCGCTATCGAGCACGGTCACGGAAGAGCCGACAAGCACGTTGTCGCCAATCTCGATGCCTTCGCCTTCGGAAACCGCCGTAAAACGGTTACAAATCTGGCAGTTCTTGCCGATGGAAATTTTCGAGTCAGCGTTACGCGGGTTCAAAAATTCGTAAGACGTCCAGAAATCAGCATCCTCGATAAAGCCGAAAGTAGTTCCCTCGCCTACCGATATACGGCCCTTGCCCTCGCAGAGCACGGGAGCGATGGAGCAGAACTTGCCCTCGGGCTTCGCGGTCGAAATGCACCTGTAGAAGCGCACGCGCGAGGTACGCACCAATTTGCGGATGAATCTAGCGACCAAACTCATTCAGCGCTCCTATAATTTCGGTAACCTCACTGTCCGTAAGCACCTGCGATACGGGGACACTCAGGACAGTTTCGGCCATTTTCTCTGCAATCGGGAATTTCGGGTTCACCGGCAGCAAGGCACATTCCCCCTCGGGCCCGGCCGCGTAAGCCTGCTGCAGGTGCGGAGGAATCGGGTAAAAGATGAGCGTCCCGATACCGCGGGATTCAAGATGCTTCTGCAACGCATCGCGGGTCTTGCCATCGGGCGTACGCAGGGTAAACACATGCCACACGTGCTCCCGCGGGTCCGCCGGAATTTCGGGCAACTGCAATAGCGGGTTGTTGACCTCGCGTACATAGCGGGCGGCAATCGCCCTGCGGCGCTCGTTCCAGGCATCGAGATGCGGGAGTTTCGCCAGCAGGAACGCGGCCTGTATCTCGTCCAGGCGGGAATTGACACCGCGGTACATATTCACGTACTTCTTCTCGGAACCGTAGTTGCCGAGCATCCGCACGACGCGGGCAAGTTCAGCGTCGTCGGTCAGGACCATGCCCGCATCGCCAAGCGCCCCGAGGTTTTTCGTCGGGTAGAAACTGTAGGCGACGGCCGCGCTTCTAGATCCTTCGACTGCGGGCTGCGCCCTCCGCTCAGGATGACACTCTTGCGGACCCGACGACAACCTAGCGCCGTGGGACTGCGCCGCATCCTCGAACACGAGAAGGTCGCGCGTCTTGGCAAATTCCCAAATTGCGGGCATGTCGGCCAGGCGCCCATACAGGTGAACCGCCAGAATCCCGTGCGTTTTTGGCGAGCAGGCATCGGCAAGCCTTGCCGGATCAATGTTGAATGTCCTTTCGTCGGGCTCCACGAGCACGGGAACGAGGCCCGCCGCATTCACGGCAAGCACGGTCGCGATATACGTATTCGACGGAACAAGAATCTCGTCGCCCGTCTTAAGCCGACCAAGTTCAATGGATGCACGGAGCATGAGCGTGAGGGCATCGAGACCGTTCCCGACACCAACCCCATGGGCAAAACCGCAGTAGGCAGCAAATTCCCTCTCGAACTTTTCGCAGTAAGAACCGCGGATATACCAACCGGATTCGACAACCGCCACCGCGGCATCTTTCAAGGCATCCATGTAGGGCGCATTCACCTGCTTCAGGTCAAGGAACGGAATCTTCATCGCTAGCGCCCCTTCTTGAACTTGAGATAATCGCCATAGTCACGCCAGTAGTCGCTCTCGTCAAACTCGTGCGAGGTGAGCACCAGGCAAATAGAACCCGAAGAGAACCCGAGTTCCTCGGCCCAGACTCCGGGCGGAATGTGCAGCCCGAAATACGGACGGTCAAGGCGGTAGACCTTCTCGTTCTCGCCATCGGAAACCTTGATGTCAAAGGCACCGCTCGCCGCAACCAGCAACTGGTGGCATTCCTTGTGCGCGTGTCCGCCACGCGTCACGCCGCCGGGAATATCGTACAGGTAAAAAACGCGCTTGATGTCGAAGGGAATCTCCTTCGAGTTCTGGATAGGCGTCAGGCTCCCGGAACGTTCGCTGATCCTCGGGAGTTCAATGAGCGAGCACATGTCGATACGTGCGTTTTTCAGGTCCTGCTCGTTCATTTGCGTACCTCGCGGATAAACTCGTCAAAGTCGCGGATGTAGTCCTCCTCGGAAAAATCTGCCGAAGATACCACTAGCGCAAGCGAGTTGGTCGAGAAGTTGTCGAGGGTCCTGAAGTGCATCGGGGGCAGGTAGAGCCCGTAGTAGGAGCGCGAAAGCGAGTAGCGCTTTTCTTCGGTACCGTCATGCACGACCACGTCGAAACTGCCCGAAAGCGCGACGATGAATTCCTTCTCCGTCTTGAACGCATGGCTCCCGCGCAGGCAGCCACCCGGCACGTCATAAATCCAGTAGGTGCGCCGGATTTCGAAGGGGATATGCTTCCCCGACTCCAGAAAGCTCAGGTTACCCCGCTCGTCGAGGAACTTGGGCAACTGAATAATCTGCGCTTTTTCTTCAAAATTCGGCATAATACGAAAGTAATATACAAATTTCATGCGCCTGCGGCGCAATGTATAATGTATAATGGATAATGGATGATGGATAATCATCATCAATCATCAATTATCAATCATCAATTATTATTCATCGCTCAACGCTTTTTTTGTATTTTTAGGGCATGTTCAGCGTTTTACCATACGATTCGCACCTGGAGGCGCGTTGGGACCGGTTCGTGATGAGCGAATCGGTGAACGGCACGTTCCTGCAGACGCGTAGGTTCCTGAACTACCACCCGCAGGGCCGCTTCAAGGATGCCTCCTTTGTGTTGGAATCGAGCGGAACCATCGTGGCCGCATTCCCCGGCAACCTGACCGATGAAGGCGAATGGGTTTCGCACCAGGGTTCCACTTTCGGCGGGCCCGTGATTTCCAAGAATTATTACACCGCAGAGCGGGTTATGCTCATCCTGGAATGTGCGGAGGAATACCTGAAGGGCATCTGCAAGAAGGTCAGGATGCGCCCGACCTCGAGCCTGTTCTCGCTGGATTCGACTGCCCTCCTGGAATACGTGATGGAGCATCGCGGGTACACGCGCAATTCCGAACTGAGCGCCGTATGCACACTCGACGCAGGCATCGACCCGCTCGAAAACTGCGAAAAGACATGCCGCTCGGTGTTCCGCAAGTCGCAAAACTTCAATCTTGAATACCGCGAAATGAGCGACGCGGAGATGCCCGAATTCTACAGGCACCTCTGTAACTTGGAATCAAAGTTCAGCACCAAGCCCGTCCATACGCTCGAGGAACTGCAGGACCTGCGCCACAACCGCATTACCAACGAGGTCAAGTTCCGCGCCCTGTGGATGCGCGACTCGAACGATGCAAAAAAAGAAACGTTTGTCGCCGGCATGATGCTCTTTGACTTTGCAAACGTGAAGGTAAGGCACGCGCAGTACATAGCCCCGAACGAGGAAATCCGCGAATTCCAGCCCACCACCGCCATGTACATAAACGTGATGCGCGAGGCAGCAAACGACGGCATCCAGAAATTCTCGTGGGGTACTTCCAACGGCATGGCAGGGGGCAGCCTGAACCTCCCCCTGTTCAAGTTCAAGGAATCGCTTGGCGCAAAGGCCATGCTGAACCTGATTTACCGCAAGGAATTCTAGTCCTTCACGCAGCGGACCGAATGCATATTTATGGTCCTAGGGCCATAACCCACAATGAGGTCCGACCGATAATCAAAGACCACATTATTGACCTGGTCACGTTCAAATGGATTGCCCAAATACCTAACAGAAGTCCAATAATAAGCGCAACTATTCACATTTTCAAACCCGCCGTATTCATCCCTATAAGCGCCTGCAGGCAAGATCGTGAAGCCGAAATCGTCTGTTCCATTCTTTGTTCCATGGGAATCCGGAGCCCAGTCATATGATGACCGAAGTTTAGGGACCGACCGAGAAGTTCCCGCTGATATTACAAGGTCTCTCCATTCCAAAGTATCTGGCACATGCCAACCGGAGGGGCAACTTGCCATAGCCGCCTCCCACCTGTAAAGGCGACCGTACTTTTCGCAGTATTCCGGATCATGATTAAAGCACACGCTACCGGTATCGCCATCATCAAAGAGTTCCAGATATGCGTAATTCAGGTTCTCGGCCATCCACGTGTAACCGGCGATATCAAGGGTCTTGTATACCTGCCCATCGCGTTCATCAACCAGGGTGCCGTACACGCAGTCATCCGTACTGTCCGTCCTGCAGGGAACCGCCGGAGGGACTTCCTTTCTAGACGAACTTGAAAGCCTCGCCGAACTGGAGGACTCTATGTCCGTGGAACCGTCCCCCTTAATGAAGTTGTTGGAATCATCGTCACCGCAGCCAGCGAGGAACGCAAACACAAGCGAAACAAACAGGAATTTAACCCCAAAGCGCATTTTGATTCTCCTTCGAATCCTTTTTCCTCCCCAAATATAGAATAATGTCTACCGTTTTACTATATTTATGCATATGAGTGAATATTTGCATAAATCCAGCATCGGCCCAGTGGAGCCGAAGGACTTCGTCAAGGACTATGGCGAGGCCGGTTTTGCGCTGGAAAACGGTAAGACGCTCCCCGCGCTTACCATCCGTTACGAGACTTACGGCACACTGAACGCCACTGCCGACAATGCGGTGTGGGTCTGCTCGCCGCTCACCGCCGACGCACACGCCGCCGGCTGGTACACCGAAAGCGACAAGAAGCCCGGCTGGTGGGACGAACTCATCGGACCCGGCAAGGCTATCGACACGGACCGCTTCTTCGTGGTCTGCAGTAATATTTTGGGCGGCTGCAAGGGCACTACCGGCCCCGCGAGCGTGAACCCGCGTACGGGCAAGCCCTACGGGAGCACCTTCCCCACCATCACCATCGGCGACATGGTGCATGCGCAAAAGGAACTCGCCGACGGTCTCGGCATCAAGGAATTCTACTGCGTCCTGGGCGGCTCGATGGGCGGCTTCCAGGCGATGAAGTGGGCCATCTACTACCCCACGCAGGTCAAGCGCATCGTGATTATCGCAAGTTCCCCGCGCTTCTCGAGCCAGGCGCTCGGTTTCGAAGTGGTGGCACGCGACGTGATTACGCAGGACCCGAACTACAACAACGGCGACTTCTACGGCGATGGCACAGCAAAGCCCGACGTTGGCCTCGCGAACGCCCGCAAGCTCGCGCACATCACGTACCTTTCAGCTATCGGCATGGAACAGAAGTTCAAGCGTGCACAGGCGCAGGAGAACAAGAACCACGCCGTCACGTACTCCACGCCGTTCGACCTGAACCTGCCTATCGAAAGCTACCTGCGCTACCAGGGAACAAAGTTCGTAGACCGCTTTGACGCGAACAGCTACCTGCATATCGCACACGCGACCGACGCATTTGATTTGGAAACGGAATACGGCAGCATTGAGAACGCCTTCAAGGATATCGGCGCCGAAGTGCTGAACGTGAACCTCTCCACCGACTGGCTGTTCCCGCCGCACGAGAGCCGCCGCATCACGAGCGCGCTTTTGAACGTGGGCAAGACGGTCACAAGCCTCGAACTCGACACGCAGTTCGGACATGACGGATTCCTCATCGAAGTGGGCGAACTCGGCAAGGCCGTGGGACGTTTCCTCGATTCCAAGATTATCCCGCAGCAGGGCACGCAGGCCGTACCCGTATTCCATGAAGAAAGCGACTTCAAGTTGCTCGGCAAGCTCGTGAAAGAAGGCAGCCACGTGCTCGACCTCGGTTGCGGTAGTGGCGACTTGCTCGACTATCTCGCCCACAAGAAGAAGGCGACCGGTTTCGGCATCGAGAAGAGCATTACCGGCATTCTGGACTGCATCGAGAAGGACGTGCAGGTTATCCAGCGCGACCTGGACGAGAGCGGGATCTCGGACCTGAAGGACGGAAGTTTCGACTACGCGATTATCAACCGCACTATCCAGGAAATCCGCGACCCGGTGGCTCTCCTGAACGAACTCCTGCGCGTTGCCAAGAAGACCATCGTCACGTTCCCGAATTTCGGACACTGGACCACCCGCGGAAGCCTCATGCTCCACGGTCGCATGCCCAAGTCCAAGGAACTGCCCTACGAGTGGTACGACACGCCGAACATCCGCGTGCTCACCCTCAAGGACTTCTACACGCTCTGCGACAAGGAAGGGTTCCGCATCGAGAATATCAACTACCAGAGCGACCACACGCTGAGCAAGTTTCTCACCGCAGTTGGCCTCAAGAATTTCGGCGCAGAACACGTGATTGCGACCATCAGCAAGAAGGTTTGATATGTCCATCATTTCTATGACCGGGTTCGGCAAGAGCGAATCCACCCTGAACGGAACCACCTGCGTTATCGAAGTGCGCAGCGTGAACAGCAGGTTCCTTGAAATTTCTGCGAAGATTCCGAAGAACTTCGCCTACCTCGAGAACGACTTCAAGGCACAAATCAAGGAAAAGCTCGCCCGCGGCTCGGTAAACCTCTCCATCACACTCGGCGAGGGCAATGTCGGGAACATTCCCGTATGCTACAACGATACGGCGGTGAGCAAGTTCGTGGATATCACGAAGGCCATGCAGGCTAAGTTCGGTATCAAAGGCGAAATCACGCTCGACCATATCCTCACCATCCCCGAAGTGCTGCAGTTTACCGATGCAGGCGCCGACAACGAAGCCTGGGAAAAGTTCCTGAAGGCAGAACTTGACAAGGCGCTCGACGGTGTTATCGCCATGCGCGAGAAGGAAGGAGCGAACCTCGCTGCCGACCTCGAAAAGCGTGTTGCCCACTTGGAAGACGTGCTTGCGAAGGTCGAAGTGCTGGACCCGCAGCGCATCGAGACTTGGAAGGTCAAGTTCAAGGAACGCATTGACGCCCTGATGAAGGACAGCGAGATTGACGACGTGCGCCTGCTGCAAGAAGCCTGCATCATGGCCGACAAGTTGGACATCCACGAAGAAATCACGCGGTTCCACAGCCACAACAAACTGTTCCTCGACGCACTCAAGAAAGGCGGCGCCCAGGGCAAGAACCTCGGGTTTATCCTTCAGGAAATGGGCCGCGAGGCGAATACCCTCGGGACCAAGTGCCAGAGCGCAGACATCGCAGCGCTTGCCATCGAGCTCAAGAACGAGATCGAGTGCATCCGCGAGCAGTCGCTTAATATCGCATAAGGCGAGCGTCGCGCCCATGCTTGCATGGGCATGACCGAGCCGAGCGAGGTGCGCTACGAAGTAGCGCCATATCGCATAAGGCGACATTCTAGTACAAACAATTATGGCGGGTTTTCGACCCGCCACTTTTTTATTTCATTTAATACTATTTCTTTTTCTTCTTGCTCTTCATCTCGACGCGGCGGGAGCCTGCACGCAGGCGTTCCCACGGGGCAAATGAAGATACCGGAATAACGAACACGAAGAACCAGGCGACAAACACCAGGTACCTGAGGATACCGTAGATAACGTTCGCCTTCCCGAGCATATCCACGGTTATCGCAGCCTCTAGCAGGAACGCACCGATAATTACCGGAGCAAACATCTGGCGTGCCGCCTTCACGATGGCACCATTCTGCGGAGCGCCCGCACCGAGATGCTTACCCGCGACAAGCGCAAACGCCATCGAGCAGGCAAAACCGAAGGCCGAGTAAACGCCCCAGACCAGGTTCATGGGCTCTTCTGCCGGCCACGGGATTGCGGTCAAAACCGCGCTCAGGAGCAGCCAAGCCAGCGCAAACGGGAATAGCACGCAGGCAACAGAAAGCTTAGCGAACAGGAGCAAAAGGAGCGAAACGAGAGCCAGAATCCCGTACATCGGGAGAGCCAGATCCTCGCTACCGCCCATCACCATGAGTGCACCGCCAAGAAGTGCGGCAGAAACAACCGAAGCGATACCGGCACGCACGCCACCGAACACAAAGAACATCACGAGGCTGGCAAGTGATGCAACCGCAAGGTACTGCGAAGAAGCCCAGAGGCTCTGAACGTTCTCGACACCCGCAAGCCACATGCCCAGGCCCTCGGAGGCAGCAATCGGCAACCCGACAACACCATTCCATGCCTTGGCAAGCACAGTTACCGTCACAATAACCATGACCACCACCGCAATCAGGCGAATACGGAGCATCAGTTCCAAAAAGTTCTGCACCTTACCCGGTTTTTCACGCAAATCCATAACTACCTCGAAATTAAAAGTTTCTGCTTCTTGGTCCAAGTTTTCGCCTTGAAGTTCCCCGATGCGGCAACCTCACTGCGAACAACATAATGATACAGGCCATTAGCCAGTTTACGGCCGAAGTTATCCGTGCCATCCCAATGGGTCACGCCCGAAACAGCATCCTTGATAACCTTAACCAGACGGCCATGCTGGTTGTAGATGAATATATCTACCGTCGATTCGCGGCCCACCGCCAGGTTCTTGAAGTAGAACGTAGTTCCCTTCTTCCCTACCGGATTCGGCACGTTGAACACGTCGGCAAGCCCAGACTTCATGTCTTCGGTAATTTCAATATTCAGTGTCTTTACAGAGGAATTGCCCAGCACGTCAAGAGCACGCACCCTGAACTTATATGTGCCTTCCGGGTACGACTCCGCAACAAACGACTTACGCACCACCGCACGCTTAGAAGACTGTTCCAGGTACGGGTACGGATGGTAAGGATACTCGACACCCTCGACCTCAAGCGATATACCCTCGTCCGCATACTCGCGGAAATCAAGAGCCGTAGAGTCCTCGATAGTAATCTGCAGGCAAGCAGGCGTCTGCAAGCGAACCGTCTGGCCGTCCGCATAGGAATTTTCCACCCTGCCCGCATAGCAATTTTCGATAGAAATCATCGGAGGGATAGTATCCTGTATGGAATCCGCATACGAAGAGAACCCGGAAATCGTTATTTCACCCGCCCTGAAACGCCCGATAGCGCGGTCACGCGCAGAATACGCCCATGCGGTAAACTCGACTGCCGTATCGCCAAACGATATCTTGCGCGGTGTAATGAATTCCGTCTCATAACGGCCACCAACAACAGGGACCTTTTCGGAATAGACCAGAGTACCGTCATAGACCACATCTAGGGAATCGTCCGGCAGTTCGGGGTCACCCTTGAAGAGCTTCTTGCTCTTGCGACTTTCACGCATGGAGATTTCAATCACGCCATCATCCATTCCCGAAACGCTTCCAGAAAGCTTGACCTTTTCGAGAGCCTTCAGGGTATCGATCTTCTGGTCGAGCGAAACATCAAAGCCATTGTGAAGCATCTGCACGACAGGTTCACCAAAGAGCACATAATGCTCGTTATTGTAGCGCTGCCTATAATTGGTCGCAGCGTTCAACGAAGTCACCGCCTGTGCATCCGTATTTTTTGCACGCTTGAAAGCCTCGCCCACGGTAATACCATCAGTACCAAGCAGATTGAATATGAAATTCCGGCCAAAGCGTTCGTTGTTTGTCGCAAACGTCTCGCGGGCAGCACCGATCGAGGCTATCGAACCCTTCGCCTGTGCCAGGAGGAATTCTTCGGAAAGGGAACGCTTTCCGCCCTCGTCAAAGCGGCCCACGATGCAGGAGAACGAATTCAAGATCGTGTAGCGACCCGTATTGGAGATCCTTGACAGGTAGCTAGGCTTGAGCAAGCCTTCCGCGGCCCAGTCCGTCTTGGAGCCATGCCCAAAGTATGTCGTTATCAAGGCTCCCTGATTCAAGATATTCAGCAGGTCTTCCGTCGCAGTCTTCTTCTGCCCCGCGGCGTCTTCCTCATAATCAAGCAAGTAGACCTTTTTCTGGTTCCAATGATAGTTAAGCTCGTTTGCAAGCGAATCAATCGAGCGCGAAAGAGCTTCCTGCAAAGTCGTGTGCCCAGTTCTATCAATGCCCGTACCGTTTTTCGCATCATCTGCAGTCAAAAGGAGCGTATTGCGCCATTCGGAGTGGTCAAACCTTTCGAGCATGTCATAGTCCTTGGCCTTTTCGAGATATACGGAAAACTCGTAAGGCGTACTGATTGACAAGCGCCCGACAGCAACATCCAAATCATAAAAGCCCTTGCGTACCATTTCGCCCGAATCGAGAACGGCAAAGAAATCCTCGGTTACGTTGTCTTCCATTTCGTAGGGCGGCATAAAGCACTTGCCCAGTTTGCCCTTGGTTCCGCGATAATCGTAATGGCCCGAGCCTACCAGAAGCACATACTTGAGATCGGGGCACAGGGAATAAGCGTATGCAATGTAGTTCCTTATGGCTATCGGAGACGGTGAACCAGCCGTATAGTAGCGGTATATATCATCGGCATTCACAACGGTTGTCGCGTAAGTAGAGATCGCCTTCCCTTCCGAACGGAAACGCCCCAGGGCGACAGCGCCCTCCACAAACTCGGCTGCAGAAATTATAAGGTATTCCGTCTTGGAATTGATTTTCGAGATATCCTTCAGCAGGTCGGCGTTCGATTCCGGGAGCCCTTCCACACTTATAGACGTGCGGTAGACTTCATTTCTGTACGCGAGGTAGCGCACATCTTCGGATGCATCCACGCTATCAACCGCATATCCATCCTCACTTGCAAGGATACCCACAGGCTGCATATCGCGGAACTTGAGCAGGCTTACACCGTTTGGCACCGGCATGCGGATAAGGCCCGAGACCTTACCCGGAAGGTACCATTCCGCACTGTCGACCACAGGTTTCCACTCGTAGGCAATCGTATAACCGTCAAAGCGGTCGTACTGTCTCGAGTTCGGGAGCATCGTCAGCATGTACTCGTTACCGGAATCCTTAAGAGGCACGTCAGCAACCTGCATCGCACCATCGGCAACGACTTTAAGTTCATTATCCGAATAGCTTTTCCCGTTCACGGAGAACGAGAAGCGGATTTCCTTCATGCGATCGTACATGCTGTATGTCGAAAGAAGCGCATTGGGCACCTGGTCCTTCTCGCGCTCCACATAGGAATCCCACACGGAACGGTGCGGGAAGAACGACACCTGGAGAAGATTCTTGCCGCCATCAACGCGACCAGGGAGTTTCGATACATGCGGCATGGAAACTGCCACATTCGCCATGGTATCTAGACGGCAATGCCAGAGCCAGAACCATTCCTTGCCCGAAGCTTCGTCCCACTCGATGCCCTTGCCATAATAAGTATCCCTCAGGAGCAAGTCCTTCTCGGCACGAAGGTAATGCATCAGGGAGATATCCTTCGCACTCCCCTTGTATGCAGGGAGAGTCTTGCCCAGGCGAAGTCCCTCGCCCGAATCCTTCCTGGCCAGCTGGAAATGCTGGTAGAACGAATACGGCGAAACAGAATGGTAATAGACGGAATCAGCCCGCTTCCACAACGAAGGGCCGTACCCGACAAAAACAATAGTATCACCATCGTCGAAAATGCCGTTGGCAGGACCATTGCCCCTCTTGGAATGGTCGCGAATCTCGATAGGAATTTCAAAGATATGCGAGGGAACGATTCCAGCCGCACCAGGAACCACCGCCGGCAATGTATCGGGAGAGGCGCCGTACAGCCGAAGCTTCTCGAGCGGAATGCCGTTCAGGCTATCTTGTCGCGTATAGGGCATGGCGTTGAAAATCGTCTTGAACGGCACCGCATAGAGACCATCGGAAGCATGCGACGCCACATTGTCCATATTCCTGTCGCCTACAAGGAACCGCGCGAGGAACTGCACGTCGGAATAGTCACCGCCCACCGACTTGCGGAGCGACTTGCGCTGGGCATTCTGCGATATGCCAAAGCGGGCAGCCCCCTTCTCATTTACGACCCGCGAGACGGCGCGCTTACCGGGGTTCGTGCCCGAGCCCGTCGTGCCAAAATCCACCTCCAAGCGGAAGTTCTTGCGGAGCCTTACCGAAGAGCCGGAGCGCTCATAGAGGGGAACGCGCACGTCCACCATCCAGAGGCCGTCCTTCATGAACGGGGCAGACGCCCTTACCGGCGAAAACTTGAGGATAGCGCCCTCGCAGTAAGACGCCCCCAGCGGGATAGTCTTCTTGACGGAAACGGACACCCGTGGCCTTGCACCCGCAGGAATAGCCACGCGGTAAATACGGTACGGGACATCACTCGAATCGGCGAGTGTCGAATTCTCGGGAACAAACCGGCTACCCGGAACAGCCTTGCCCTGCTCGTCGATACACCCGTAGACCGAGGCATCGAGCACCTCGTCGTCGGCTACAAAGCGCGAACGGGAATCCTCCACCACATTCATGGCGAAAGAGGCTACAGCCAGGAGCAAAACCGCTATTATGGACGACTTAAACTTCACTTTCTAAAAATACAAAATAGGCTCTTGAAAAATTATGGGTTCGTGATGAGCATCTCGTAAAAACCGTTGCCGTTTGTCCTGAATTCCACCCACTGGCCGCCCACCGCCTTCGTGCGGAATATGGTGTACGACTGCGGAGGCACGCCCTTCTTGAAAATCGCCGTGAGTTCGGTATCCGAAATCATCGCCTTCGCGTTGAACGCGGGCATGTACCAGTGCCACGCCTGCCAGTTGAACAGCGCGCGGGTGGACTGCACAAAGGCACGGAGCATCAGGGCGTACTCGTAATCGAAAAACGCACGGTAGTTGTTTATCTCGGTACGCTTCTCGACGGTAGTCTTCTTCTCGAAATCGCGGTCAAAGCGCAGCGGAGTCGCATCGGGCTTGGAATAGCTAAAGCGGATGTACTTGTCGGTCGCCGACACCTTCAGGTTCGGCCTGTCCAGGTGTACGAACTCGGATGCGCCCACCTGCCGGTAGTCGCGGAAAACCACCTCGGGGCTCAACACGCGGTTCATCTCGAGCGGCACGGGCTTTGCATCGAGAGCCTTGAGTTCGTAGAACACGAGCACCTCGCCCATACCCTTCGGGAGCAGCACGCACAGGAGCGGCAGCTTGCGTTCCGAAAGCACCCACACCATCTTCGGCTTGTTCGATGACTTGAGGAGCGGATCGAGCACGTCCATCACGGAGGGGTCGCGGATGCCGTTCACATCCCATTCCATCCAGGTTCCGGGGCCGCCCACGGAATCAAGCACAGCAAAGAGGCGGTTCCCGCTGAATTCCGCCTTCGAGTCGACCGCCCCGATCAGCTTTGCCGGAGCGGCATGCACACAGATGGCGGCAAGCAATAAGAGAAAAACGATACGCATCTAGAATCCGATAGGCTCGAGCAGGCTCTCGTCAAGGCGGGAATACGTCATGCGGTATTCCTTCTCTATCCAGTAGAGCGCCAACTTCTTCGCCGTCCAGTTCTTCTTGACCGCGATGGATTCAATGCCCTTCGTAATGAGCGGTATCGTTTCGGGCAAGTTGAGTTTCCACTCCTTGTCGTCCCATTCGAAAATCATGATGGGCACCTCGGGGCTCTTGGCAAGCCCAACGCTCCCGCGGTCGTTCTTCACCTTCATGGAGCCAAGCGGCAGGTTTGTGAACCTGTCAAACATTCCGCTCTTGCTGAGCATCATGAACAGCATGCGGTCCTCGTCGGTGGCCCACAGGTGCTCACGCTCGTAAAGGCGGTAGAGGATAATCGAATAAGCCTCGTAGAACTGGCAGGTATCGATATCCTCGGGCTTGTAGACGCGCGCATGGTTCTCGAGCGTATCGAGCCAGTATTCCGAAGTATCGGTCAGGTAGGCGTAAAGCGTATCGGCGGGGGCACCCTCGCGCACGGCCGCGATAAAGTTGTTGAACATGGCTTCGAGCAGGGCCTGCTTATCTTGCTGCTGGCCCTCGTACTGGGCATTCTTCTCCTGGGCAGAAACCTCGCCCACAGCCGGTTCGGCATTCTTTGCGCCAGAGTTTTCGCTTGTACCCGCGCAGGCAACAAAACCAAGCGCAAGCAGAGCCACAAGCGCCACAACTATTTTATTTTTCAGGTCATGCATCGCGATACCTACCTCAGAATGACTTTGGACCAGCTGCTCGCCGCCTGCACCCAGAAGGGTTTCCAGGGGTCTGGCCCGGGCGGACAGCACCGCAACAAGACCAACACCGGAGTCCAGCTGAACCTTCCTCAGTACAATTTAGAAATCAAATCCTGCGAAGCGAGGAGCGCGAAGGAAAATAAGACCCATGCACTGCACCGCATGCAGATGGCACTTGCCCTGAACGTGCGGGAGACGCCTCCTGCGGCAGAAATCCCCTTCCCCGTGAGCAACGGGCACATACAGACCAGCAACGCGCTGTTCCCACTGTTCGTGGCACACGTGTTCGACATCATGGCGACCAAGAACGGAGACACGAAGGCGGCGGCACAGGCGTTCGGCATAAGCCCGAGCGCACTCGTGAAGATACTTAGGCAAGACAAGGCCTGTGCAGAAAAACTGCAGGCACAGAGGGTTGCCGGCGGAAAGGCGAAACTGAAATTGTAAATTCGTTAATCTTAAACTGCGCCGCCGATTAAACCAAGTGATTAATGATTGATTAAACGCCCCCTTGTGGGCGCTTTTTTATTGCCACAAAAAAATTTTTCGCCAATTTGGCTCATTTTTCGTTTTAAACCGTTTTAAGGGTAGGACCACCCAACACAGGAGGTTTTATGAGTCCTACCAAAATGATCAAGAAGGCCGTGGGCATGCTTGCCATGGCCGTATGCGCAGTCCCGTTCTGGAACTGCGGTTCCAATTCGCCCGAAGACACGCCGACTGGCTCGCTCGAGGCGAAAACCGCGAGCGTGGCGCTCCGCCTCACCCATGCCGATGTTCCCCTGATGGATAGCATTGTCGTGGAATGCATCGGCGCGGATTCGCTCCACCTCACGGCAGGCGCGAAGGATGCGCGCTTTGACCTCGACCTCTTCCCGCACGACCACTGGAAGTTCAGGGCAAGGCTCTACGCGAACGGCGCCCTGATGCAAAAAGGCGAAGTGGAGATGAAACTCGAGGCCGGAACCACCGTGGATATCTCCATCCCGATGCACGCCCTCGTCGGCTTCGTGTACGTAGAAATCCCCCTCGGGTTCGGCAATCCGGCAGGCGTCGCCTCGGGCACACTCACGCTCGCCTCCGCGCAGGGCACGTTCACCTACCCGATGGAAACTGACGGCATGAACGCCACATTCCGGAGCGAGATGATTCCGCTCGGGTTTGACTACGCGGTCACGCTCTCCCTGACGGATTCCGCGGGTGTGGCAATCTACAGCATCTCCGATACCATCCGCATCGACGAGAACACGCCGGTACCGGAACTCTCCATCAATTCCCTCCGGGCAAAGACGAAAATCGCCCTGCAGGTAGCAGACGACGTGGAACTCCAGATTCCGCTCGCACTCCCCGCCACCCGCAGGAAGGTAAAGGAGGGCGACCTCGTGATCAGTGAATTCCTCGTGAATTCAAAAAACGATTCCACCGCCTACGACTTCATCGAGGTCTACAACGGGAGCAACGATACGCTGCTCATCGAGGACTGCTTTATCGGGAAGACATCCGCCCTCAAGGAATCTGCCGCGATTCGCCCGGTGGAACTGCCACCCCGCATGGCGCTTGCCATCGGGAGCGATTCCAGCGAGGTGGTTCCCGAGGAGTTCCGGCTGGTGGACAAGATGCCGCAGTTTAACAAGTCGAATTCTTCGACGGCATCGTCCATCGTGTTCCACTGCGACGGCGATGTGCTCGATTCCGTCTACTACGGGAAAGTGGACAGCCTGCACCTCGCCGCAGTGCCCCTGAACAGTTCGTCCGCAGCGGTCCCCCGCAGTTCCCAGCTGAACGTCGGCGCATGGGATGACCGCGAGAATCCCGAGAACTGGAGCCTGGGCAACCCGACGCCGGGCAGTTTATAAACGAAAATCAGGTCGGCGAATGAGACTAGGGAGGGGCGCCACGGGCGGCCCTCCCTAAGACCCTCCCGACACGCACAAACACGCCAAGCAGGCATTAAACAACAGTCTAGCGTGTTAGTGCATGGGCACCTTACGGTGCTATAACCCGCTATAAACGAAAATCAGGTCGGCGCGTGCCGACCTGATTTTAAATCCTATAAAAAATTCAGGGTTAGCCGTGCAGTTGGACTGTCGGCTTTTCCATATCGAAAAGGCGGCGCAGGAGTTCAGTCTTGGCCGGGTCGCGCTCGTCGGGGAGCGTGAGCGGCGCCATGTTGATGGCCACGAGAATCGAACCCGGGTAGTTGTTCGCGCACTTGATAAAGTCGCTCGAAGAGACCCCTTCGGTATAGAAATCCACGACGAACGTATCCCAGTCGTCGTTCTCGATCTGCTCCATGGCCTCGGCCTCGGTCTTCACCGCCTTGAAGAAAGCCCCGACAAGCACGTCGGAAAGCACTTCCAGGCACGCGTTGCGGCGGGCATCGTCTTCTTCCCAAATCAAGATGCGGCGTTCACTGTAGTCGCGGACAACGGGGGCAAGGCCTTCTTCCTCGGGGAAGAACTCCTTCGCTTCCTCGCTCATCTCGTCATCATTTTCAAATTCGTCTTGTTCTTTTGCCATAGTAGCCCAAATATAGTAAACCTGCATGTCAAACGTTGCCATTTCGGGCCATAATTTCTAAATTTGCGCGCAAAAATTACAAACACAGGCAGATTTTATGGATCAATCAAAAATCAGAAACGTCGCCATCATCGCCCACGTTGACCACGGCAAGACCACCCTGGTGGACCAGCTCCTCAAGCAGTGCGGAACCTTCCACGAAGGCGAAGAAGTAAACGAACGCGTGATGGACTCCGACAACCTGGAACGCGAACGCGGCATCACCATCCTCAGCAAGAACACGAGCGTCATGTACAAGGGCTACCGCGTGAACATCGTCGATACCCCGGGGCACGCCGACTTCGGTGGCCAGGTGGAACGCGTTTTGGGAACTGTCGATGGCGTTCTTCTGGTGGTTGACGCATTCGAAGGCCCGATGGC
>JAGAAW010000026.1 GCA_017615055.1 Fibrobacter sp. | reverse complement strand
GTATATCCACCAGAAATGCCAGGCGTTCATGTTCGAAATGGTAAGGGCGTCGTGAATCATGTTTGCGACGCGGAGTGCACTTCCCATGCCGACGTCTTCCTTGTTGCTTCCAAGGTCGTAGACTTCGGTTTCCCAGAATTCCTTGCCGGCTTCGTGAATTTCGGGGTAGGCGGCCGGGTCTCCGCCATATTCGTGCGTCCCGAAGATGTCCGTGTATTTCAGGGCAGCGGCGTTGTTGAAGAAGGCCTTCTTGTAATTGGGGAATCCGTACCAGTTGATGGCTTCGGTGCCAATAATCTTGATGCCCGTGGTATCGAGGGTGGGGCCAAGGTAGTCGCCGACCCAACGCGCCAATTCATCGGGTTCGTAGTGGTTGTCGCCGGTGCCGTCGGGCTCGTTCTGCGACGAAATTGCGTATAAGTTAACCCCAGCCTTTCGCATTTCTTGCGTAAACTTCAAGATGGTGTTGGCCCAGTCCTGGGCGTGATTGAAATCCAGGTGCTTTTTGTCGCCGTCGTAATTTACGGTGTACTTGGATGTCCATGGAGCGGCCCAGACTTTGACGCCGTATTCACTCGCCTTTTTTGCGATACTTGTTTCGGAGGTGGAGCCGTCCGGGGCGATGCGGATGCGGTGCAGCGTAAGCCCAGCGCCGCTGGTGGAATCCCAAAGGAAAGCTGCATTCTTGTCGGTGATGGAACCGGCCCATGCCGAGGCGGCGCCAAAGCCGCTGATGCGCTGGTATTCCTTGTCAATATCTACGCTTATCGTTGCTGCACCGGCGAGGGCGCCCCAAAACGCGACAAAACCAACGAAAAGGGGAACTCCCTTCATCGAAAACGACATAAAGCCTCCCATTTGAACTTTACTTACTATAAAATAAACTGAAAAGTTCGCTTGCTATATGGCTAAAGTCGAATTCATTTTGATAAAATGTCAATGATGGCAAAGAAATCTCTTACACGTTTCATATTCATCCTCCATTTTAATAGAACATAATTTATAAAACGCCGATGAATACAAGCTCATTTCTATCAGGACAATCTGCGCTTTTATCGGGAATCATGTATATTTAAAGTGGACATTCAACCCCGAGACACATATGGAAGAGACTTTCAAGACCAAAGGCGTTTGCGCGACGACCATCCAGTTCACGCGCGACGGAGACAAGATCAGAAACATCCGCTTTACGGGCGGATGCAACGGCAACCTGAAAGCGATTGCCAAACTCTGTGAAGGCATGAGCGCCGAAGATATCGCGGCAAAACTCCTGGGCAACACATGCGGCGGAAAGCCGACATCATGCGCAGACCAGTTAGCCCGCGCAGTGCTCGGGAAAGAAGCCTAATAACTAGCGAACAACCTTCTTGATGTAGTTGGATTTAAGATCCTTGAGGTAGTAAGTCCCGTGCGGAACTTGCAACGCCCTGAAGGATTCTTCCGCAGACTGCGGAGTCGCCACGAAGGTCTTCACCATCACACCCGTAGCGGAGAACACGGCAAAGTTCGCCGGCTCCTGGCTCGCCCACTGGAAATTCTGGGCAATGGCATCAGTGGAACTCATCGGCGTATCGTTGATACTAGACAACGGAGTTTCTTCGGAACTGCTAGATACCACTTCTTCGCTGCTGCTAGATTCCGGAGCGGCGGCGCCAACCACTTCCAATTCCAAATCCATGAACTCGATGACATAGGAACCATCATCTTCAGCCTTGATTTCCTTGCCCTTCTGCTTCACGGTCTTGCCGTCGGCGCCTTCAATCTTTACGCGGAGCGGCACGCTCTTGGGCATGGCCGGATGCGGCGAAGTCCAGGTGACCTTGAAGCCACCATCGATGTTTGTGGAGGTCGCCTTGTCGATTACGAAGTGTGCGCGGTAGTAAGCTGCCACGCGGCCCATCGGGGCGCGCCACAAGCCTTGCGCCTTGGCTTCGTCCATAATAGAAATCATGTCCGATGGAGTAATGCCGTAACCAAAGCCGGCACCATCCACGCCATGGTTCAACTGCACCGTCCAGGCGTTCTTTTGCTTGGCTTCGCTCATGTTGCCCTTGGATTGCTGCGTGTTGCCTTGGTAGCAGTCCGAACTGATACGTTCCCAAACGGGTTCTTCGTCCCATTTGTACTTGGTGGCTCCCTGGCAGTTACGGTTGACGATGTGTGCCTTCGCAATCTCGGCTTCCACGGCATCGTTGTAATAGCAGTAAGGAGTCGCAAACGAGACGACTTCGAAGTCGCCCTTGCTTTCCAGGGTGTACTTGTAGTCGGTAATTTCACTCTTCAGGTTGACACCATTGCCGGTCAAATCGCTATGCGATTTAGAATGGTTGCCGATTTCGTGCCCCTTCGCGGCCATCGGGAAGTACTTTGACTGGTTTCCGGCATTCATGCCGCCTGTCATGAAGAACGTCACTTTGATGTCCTGGTTCTTTTCGAAATATTCCCCGAGGTTGTTCAGTTGCGAAATTTCGCTGTCATCGAATGTGAACGAAACTGCACCGGGATGACCATCCCAAGGAACGGTGGTAATGGGGGCGGCATAAGCCACGGCACCCATCATCGACATAAATGCTACGGATTTGAAAACGGCTTTCATGTTGTCCTCCAATATTAGGCCGCTTATAATCTAAATTCAAAGAGCGCGAATTCCTCCGCGCCCAATACCTTTTCCGTTGTAGCAAACGACAACAAACTAGCCAAATTCGGCTAAAAACGGCATTAAAAGGTTACTTCAGGAACAGCGAGAGCTTGCCGAAGTCAAGAATCGTGATAAACACGAAGAACGTGATGAAGAATGCCGCAGCGACGTTCTGGATGATACTCTGCGTCTTGGTAGAAAGCGGCTTGCCGCGGAGCTTCTCGATTCCGAGGAACATGAGCAGGCCGCCGTCGGTAATCGCGAGCGGCAGCAGGTTCATTACACCCAAGTTAATACTGATGAGGGCAAGCAGCATCAAGAAGTCCTGGAAACCGCTCATCCACACGTTGCCCATCACGGCGACGATGGAGACCGGGCCCGAGAACGCATCGACCTTCACCTGGCCCTGGAACATGCGCTTGAAGTAGCGGAAGATACTCGTCGTCATTTTCCAACTAGTCGCGCAGGTTTTCGTAAAGGCCTCGACAGGCCCGCGACGCACCGTCTTCGTTTCGCGGAAGAGCACGTAGCCCATCTGGATGCCGACCATGTAGCGCTGGAATTCCTCGTTATAGACCGGAGTAAGCGGCTTGGTAAGCGTATCGCCGTTTCGGATGACGGTCACGTTCACAGGCTCGCCCTTGCTCCCGTCGATGATGCGCACGACTTCCTCGTAGCGGGAAATATGCTCGCCGTTGATTTCAAAGATCGTATCGTTCTGCAAGATGCCCGCATTCGCCGCCGCAGAGCCATCCACCGGCGGGATACGCACGATGACGCGGTTGCGCGGGTAGATGCCGATATCGCCAATGCCCATCTTGATTTCGGAACCGGTGGAATCCTGTGCGGGAATCACGAGTTCTTCGGGAACGACGGTGAGGGTAAGCGGTTCGCCACCGCGATGTACCGTGAGGGGAACACTAGCCCCGAGGCTCACGCCAATCTGCTCGCGGAAATCGTCCCAGCCCTGAGTTGCCTTGCCGTTCATCGCGGTAATGGTATCGCCCGGCTGGATGCCCGCAGCTGCCGCCGGAGAATCCTTCGCGACAAAACCCACAATAAGTTCGTTTGTCGCAGGCTCCTGCACGCCCACCATGTAGAGCACCATCAGGAGCACGAACGCAAACACGATGTTGATGAACGGGCCCGCAAATGCAATCGCGGCGCGCGCACCCACGGATTTCGCCACAAAATCGCGCTCGTCAGGGACCTCGCCCTCCTCAAGCGTGTCGGGATTCTCCCCCGCCATCGCCACATAACCGCCGAACGGGATGGCCGAAATGCAGTATTCCGTCTCGCCACGCCTGTAGCGGATCAACTTCTTGCCGAACCCGATGCTGAACGTGTTCACCTTGACGTTGTTCCACTTCGCGACCAGAAAATGGCCGAGTTCGTGAATCGTCACGAGGAAACTGAGCGCGAGCAGGCCCAGGATAAACATCACAACGTTGGAGAAGATAGTTTCCATTACAGGAAAAGATAGCAAAAAAGATCCCCGCGCGGAGGCGGGGATGACAAGTGAAGGAGGCCGCGATGACAAAGCGGAGCCGCGATATCAGACTACTTCACGATAATCCTTGCAGTCCGCATCTGGCTCTTGCTCATGATGCGCACCATGTAAGTGCCCTGATTCAGGTGAGCGAGGCTGAAGCTCTGGGAACCCGCAACCGTTTCGCTGAAGGATTCCACCAAGTGGCCCGTCAGGTCAAACACCTGCACTCGCACCATCGAGGGGCTCGGCTGAACCACAGTGAGTTCGTTGTTCGCAAACCCGAACTTGAAACTGTTGGGAGCCTTCGCGACAGCGATGCCGGTCTTCGAAGTGAACTTAGCCGTATAGGTCACATTTTCCGTCACGTCGGCAATCTTCTTGTCCCAGCCGTCGAAGGTGAACGTAGAATCCTTGGTGTCGGCCTTCTTCGCCTCAGGTTCCTTGACGTCCTTAGCAGCTGTGCCATAGGCATACATCGTAGAATCCACGACCTTGCCATCGACCACGAACTTCACCATGTACTTGTTCACCGTGCTGTCGAACACCGCCGTGTAAGTCGCGGCAGCGGTCACGTTGACAATTTCCTTGTCCCAAGACTTGAACGTGTACGTGTACTGGGCAGTCGCCTTCTTTTCCGTAGCGGGCTTCTTGATGTCCGCAGCCTTCGTGCCGTAGGCGTATGTTGCAGAATCAGCCTTGCCATCGACCACGAACTTGATCAGGTACTTGTTCACCGTGCTGTCGAACACAGCCGTGTAAGTCGCAGCGGCAGTCACGTCGACAATTTCCTTGTCCCAGGACTTGAACGTGTACGTGTACTGGGCAGTCGCCTTCTTTTCCGTAGCGGGCTTCTTGATGTCCGCAGCCTTCGTGCCATAGGCGTATGCTGCAGAAGAATCAGTCTTGCCGTCGATAACAAACACAATTGGATACATGACCAAAGCGCTGTCAAACACAGCCGTGTAAGTCGCGGCAGCAGTCACGTCGACAACTTCCTTGTCCCAGGACTTGAACGTGTACGTGTACTGAACAGTTGCAGGCTTCGTCAAATCCTCCGGCAGCACGATGTCTGCAGCGGCAGTACCGTATTCGTATGCAGCAGTATCAGCCTTGCCATTCACGACGAAGATAATCGAGTACTCGACCAAAGCGCTGTCAAACACAGCCGTGTAAGTCGCTTCACCGGTAACTTCGGCAATTTCCTTATCCCACGCCTTGAACGTGTAAGAGTACTGCGCCGTAGCAGGCTTCGTCAAATCCTCCGGCAGCACGATGTCTGCAGCGGCAGTACCGTATTCGTATTCTTTGGAGGTTTTTACGCCAGCAACATCAAATGTCACGAGGTACTTGCGAGTAACGGGTTCGAATACCGCCGAGTACATCATATTCTGCTTCACATCCATGATATCCTTGTTCCAGCCCCTGAATTCATAGGAGAAATTCTCCGTCGAGGGCTTTGTCGGATCCGGCGGTATAACCACATCGGCAGCAGGAGTATTGTAATCGTACATTGTGGAATCGATTGTCTCGCTTCCGACAACGAACTTCACGTAGTACTGGCGCGGGCTCGAGCTATACTGAGCAACATACGTCGCCGAATGCTGGCCGACAGCCGTAATGGCCGGACTCCAGCCCGTAAACGTGTAGACAGTTGCAACATCAGGACTCTTTTCCGCCCTCTCCATATCTGGAACAGGCGTTGCACCATAGGCATAGCCTTCGGAAGAGGCATCCCAATCGTTATATACAAACGTCACGCGGTACTGGCATTGGGCCGTATAGGTAGCAGCGCCTGTAACCATCGGCATTTCGGGCCAGGAACAAGAGTAATTCGGGAAATCAAATTGGTCGTTCCAGTCTGCTTCAGTCCTGGAAAATTCCGGGGCATCCTCATCGCTAATGTACGTCCCATACGTAAATTCCTTGGTAGCAATCTCGGTGCCATTATCATCCTTGAACGTAATGTTGTACACCTGAAGCGTGCTGTCGAACTTTGCCATGTAAGTCACCGACGCGGTTACAGCTACGATTTCCTTGTCCCAGCCACTGAAGGTGTATATGTACTGCGCAGTGGTATCCTTTTTCGGAGTTTCGCCCGAGTATTCCGGAGTTTCACCTTCATCCACCAAGAGTCTCTCCAACACACTGTTCCCGTTCATGAAGGTAACGGTGAACTTGTCGCCAACCTTGTAAGTCGCCGTGTAAGTAATATTACCTGTCACGATGGTACTTCCATCAATTTCAGGAGACCATTTGTCAAATGTGTAGGTTACGGTATTATCATCAGGATCCACATAAGTTGGATTTTCCGGTTTAATGCTTTCAACAGTAGTCCCATATTCGTTGCTAGAAGAAGTTATCTCCGTACCGTCGTAATTGACAAACTTGACCACGTAACTGTTCACAACCGGAGTGAACTGCGCCGTGTATTCCGCCTCGCCGGTCACAGCCACAATTTCGGGCGCCCAGCCTTCGAAGGTGTAGGAATACTGGGCATCCCCGACCTTGACCGGAGTCTCGCCACTGTACGTAGGCGTAGTACCATAAACCCACGAGCCCGACTGGAGTTCATTCCCGTTCTCGTTGATAAAGGACACCGTGTACGAACGCCAAGTAGTATCCCAGAGCATCTGGTATTTGGTATCCGCCGCCGCGGCTACAATTGCAGGGTTCCACGACCCGCTGAAACTGAAAGCATACTGCGCCGTCGGTTCCTTCTCGTAATCAGCGCATCCGATGCATTTTGGCATATCGCCAGCAACAACCCTCTGCACTTCTACTGTATCCACTCCATCCACAAACGCAATGTTGTATATCGGGAGGTTAGAGCAGCGTACGTTATCGATTTCCAGAGTACCTTCGGTCGCGCCAGAAGTCATCTGCCATTCAATGGCCGTCGCCTGCTTCAGCACATCGTTAATATCCGCCGTAAGTGTAGCCCAAACGGGCTGGAACAAGTCTTCGACGAGTATGATCGTCACCGGAGTCCATTCTTCGGTAGCACCTATTTCCTTCTGGTGGTACTGGTAACCGACATCTATACCCGACTGTACTCTAAAGTTGTGAGCGGCGCCCTTGTAGTCGTAGCGGAGAGCCTTGCACGTAGTAAGGTTCCTCGTACCGCCATCTGCGGCAACATCCATCGTAAGGCCCGCATACTGATAGCCCAACGAGCCCCCGTCCAACATAAACGTCAGCTTGAGGTTCTTGGAACTGTCGCCATCGACTATATCGTAAGACAAATCCGAGTTGCCACCTTCACCCGCGTCGGAGTAGTAATAGAAAACTCCTCCCCAGGGGGTAGTGAATTCGCCCGTTTCAAAGTCGGCAATCATGACCGTCTCGCCTTCGGGGATCCTGTAAATGAGCGTGCTGTCGAACACCGCCGTATAAGAAGCATCTCCTGCAGCGGGGACAAGCTCGGGATCCCAACCAGTGAAGTAGTAGTCGTACAATTCGTTGGATTCCCTTGCCAGAGGTTCACCGGTATATTCCGGCAAATCGCCCTCAAGGACTTTCTTTGATTCCTTCAGTTCGCCACCCACGTAGAACGAGATGTCGTATTCCCGCGGATCAACGCACTTTACGTTATCGATATAGAGGTAATCAAAGGATTTGTTCGCCCTGACATCCCAGCGGAACTGGATAATAGATTCTTCATCCAAATGGAACTGGCCCGCCCGCCTTGTTTCCTCCACCCTTATAGTCGCTTTACTCCACACTCCAGAACCCATTTGCGAAATCTGATGGAATATACCTGTACTCTGGTCGTCTACATCGGAAACCAGTTGGAACGAATGCGATGCACCCTTATAATCATAAGAGATTATAGGGCACCCATCAACATCGGAAACATCGAGGCCCAGCGTGAAGCCCACGATATCCCCATCATTCATGAACGCGCCAATTCCATACTCAGATCCACCGGCCGCGGCTTCCGCCATACGAATGATGTAATACCCCTCTTCATTCTTGTCATTTCCCAGACTTCCGCTCCCATCCCAGTCATTATGGTCATAGGCAAAGGCGGCATCAGCAGATTCTTCGAAGTCGCTTATGGTAACGATTCCTTTCGGCCCAGACGCAGACGACTGAATGCTTGAAGAGGAATTGTCGTTGAACGAAGACATACCACCAGAAGAATAACTACCCGACGACGCTATGCTACTCGACGACGCCATACCGCTCGACGATTTCGGCAATTTGCCGCTGCTTGAGGATTCCTGCGCCGCGCAGACAGACACGGCAAGACCTACGGCAATCGCCGAGGAAATGAGCTTGTTCAACATGGTGAACCTCCGGGGGGTGATGTTCTTTTTTCTGAAGAGAGATGTAATTAAATATATACGTGTGATTACAAAAACCATACAGAAATCTCCCCCCCCCCCTGTACAGATCGGAATATTCCAGGTTGGAATATTCGGCCGGGATGACAACGCGGGCCTGGATCCTTCGCCCCTTCGGGGCTCAGGATGACGCGCGAAAAGGAATGCTCAGGATGACGAAGGTTGCTACAACCTGTTGCCGCGGAGGTCGTAACGCTTGCCGTTCTTTTCTACGACAAGTTTGAAATCCTTCACGCGGAGCTTGGGTTCGGCACTCTCACCCACCGCACTCTCGGTCACGACAGTGCGAATCGCGGTCGGGCTGACAGAACTGCTCGAAACCCGCGGGTTCCTCTGCGAAGAACTGGACTGAGCCTGGTTCCACTGAGATGAGCTAGATACCGGATTGACGGAGGAACTCGACTGCGGTCCAATGGACGAACTTGACTCCACCGCAGATGAACTGGACGACGTTGCGCTGGAATTCTTCCTTGCGACACCCGCCGCAGCAAATTCAGGCGCATAGCCCGCGTTAATCGCCTCGAGCGCACCGGCCAGGTAAGCCAGCGGGGCATTCCAGTTGATGGCCACCTCGTTCGTTGCGTAACTGCACTGCTGGTCGGTGTAGGCCGTCGCAGCAAAGCCCGTCCTATAATCAGCGCACTTCCATTCGGCAGCAGAACCTACGTCTTCGCCACCGGGCTGCGGGCCACCCACAATCATGCCGGGAATCGGGTCGGTTACGTTATCCGAAGTACTCGGGCGGTGATGCGGGTGCATCGGGGACTTGGATCCGAAACCCGTCACGAACGACATGTCGAGCGGGTTCTTGCCGAGCATGTAATCGAGCGCCTTCAATGCAGCCGTGTAGTACTTCTCGTCGCCGGTGAGGTAATAAGCATGCAACAGCCACACGCCCTGGTTTGCAGCAGACGCATTGGAACCCCATTTAAAATCATCCTTCGACATCACCACGCCAAAGCCGGACTTGGTGCGGTCCACGAAACCATCGGCCGTAGAGAGAATCTTCTGCTTGGCCTCGCCCGCATCGCTAAACACGGATGCATGTGTCGCCTTGCCGTAAGTCGCAATTCCATCCAATCCACCCCACCACGAAACATACGGCGAGGTTCCCGACTGCTTATAGGAAGCATCGCCCGTGGTAATCGCAAGTTCCGTGCCCGCGAAAAGTTTCTCATCGGTCGCATCGGAACCTTCGTATGCACCCGTTGATACATCGGAGGGGTTCGCCGTAAAGTGCACGTTCATGTTGTTCGAGCCCCAGGAGTAAGCCTTCTTCGCCGCCTCGAGGCACTTGTTCGCGTAGTTGGAATCGAAAGGCTTGTACACGCGGGCGGCAACCGCCATCACACCCGCAAAGTCAAATGCGGCCTCGGCGCTCTTGCCGATAACGTAGAGTTCGGAATTGTCCTGTGCGGGCATCACGTCACCCGGGAACCCGAGCGAAGTCAGCTTGTGGTAAACGGTGCCGTCACTTGCCTGCATGGTAAGCATCCAGTCCAGGTTCCACTTGATTTCGGCAAGCAAGTCCGGAAGGCTACCGTCGGCAGGAATGTTCCACTTGGCAGTCTTGAAGTATTCCGGGAAGTGCTCGTAGAGCGAGAGGAGCGTGTAGGTGGTAATGCCCGAGTTCACGATATAGCGGCCGTAGTCGCCGGCATCGTACCAGCCCTTACTCGAATTGATGGTGCCCGAGCCGGCAGAATTATGAAGCTTGGCCGTAGCATTCGTATGGCCCGCGGCGCGGCTCCACTGGCCCGCATAGGAACTTTCAAGAGCCATCGATGCACGCTGGTAGTAGAACCACTTGATGGCAGCCTTGTACACGTCGGCAAAGGTATTCTCCTTCACCACGAGATCCTGGCGGAGCACCTGCCCGCCCACCTTGATGGAGTACTTGCCTTCGGCCTTGAGTTCGGAGAAATCCACCAGTTGCACGTTCTGGCCGCTCGCATCCCAGTAAGATGCAGCACCCGGCGTTACCGTAAGGACGGTCTGGCCCGAGGCGTTCACGATTTCGACATTGCCCGAGCCACCGACAAGCGAGAATTGCTTGGGGTCGGAGGGGCGGAACCCTATCTGGTTGATGTAGGCATTGGCGGCAAAAGCCGTCGAGAAAGTAGCGGTCACCGCAGCAATCGCTGCGACCAGCTTGATCTTATTCGTTTCCAAAACAGTCCTCTCTTGCGCAAGAAAGTTCCATGCACCAGAGACTAATATAAAGAAAAGCGGCCCGACAGGACCGCCCAATAAGCAAAAATTATACCAAAGTGTATCAAGTGTATTCAACCACGGCAGGCCGTTTTCGTTTCGGCAAGACGCCCCTAGGTCACTTTTTCGCCATCCGGAACACCTTGCGCACACCATTCTGCGACTTGGCCACAACGCAGTAGACACCCGCTTTCAGGCGCGAAAGGTCCAGCATCGAAGAACGGGCGACGAGGGAGCCGTCCAGGCCGTAAATCTCGTACGTCACCGGGACCGCACCAAGCGAACCCAAGACCGGCAACACATCCGGAAGAGTATCGTACACGATTCCCGGCGGAACCGTATCGTTCTTTGCCGTGTCGGCAGCCGTCGTATCTCGGGCTATCGTGTCATTCGCGACGGTATCCTGTGCCACAACTTTCGCTGCCTTGGCCTCACGCGCCTTGTCGAAGAACGAGACCATCTCGCCCAGGGTTTCACTGGTGTACATGTTCGAGGAACCATGTTCCCCACCAGAAACGCGGACGAACTTGCTTTCCACATGATGCTTCTGCAGGGAGTCGTACATCATCTCGCTCTGCTCGATGTTCACGGTTTTGTCGGATGTGCCGTGGAAAAGAATTACCGGCGGGTCGTCCTCGCTCACATAGTACGGCGAGCTTGCCACATTCCACTTGTCCTTATTCCCTTCACGTTCCACACCTATAAAGGCACCCTCGTAAGTACCCGAGCCCATGAAGTTGTTGATGGGGTTCATCAGGTAGATATCCGTCGGGGCCGACCACAAGGAAACCGCGTCGATGCATGTGCCAAACGAAGTGAACTCGCCCACGTCGCCGACCAGATCAACCGTCACCGAGCCAGACTTGCCTTCCTTCAGGCCACAAGTCGTAGCGACCAGGCTCGAAAGGTGCCCGCCCGAAGAGAAACCGGACATGGCGACAAACGAGGTATCGAACTTGTACTTTGCGGCATTGCCGCGCACAAAGCGGACAACAGCCTTCAGGTCGTGCAACTGCGCCGGGTAAATGGCATCGCTTGCCGAACGGTGGTTCGGAGTCACGACCGCATAGCCCGCCTTGAGAAGCGCCGCACATATCGTGTTCAGGTCGGCGGAGCCCTTGTAGTTGTTCATGCTCCAGGCGCTACCATAGGTATGAATGACCACCGGGTACGAATCCTTGCTTTCCTTGGGCAGGTAAATGTCCAGATTGTGGTAACCCTTGCTATCGCCAGCGTAGTTCACGTCGGCGAACTTCTCGGAATACTCCATCTTGTCGTTTCCGGACTGTTGTCCGCCAAAACCGCCATTGTTGCCACCCCACTGGGCGAACGCAGACACGGCCATAAACAGGCCTGCCACCATAACCATTCTTCTCATTTTAAGACTCCTACTCACTCCTTTCCTGGAGCTGTGAATAAATTTACCCCAAAACGCGCGCCATACACAAAAAGGAACAATCTTTTGTTGTATAAAAAGACAACCCTTTTGCCGTTTTCAGGGCAAAAGGGCCATTCAGGATAACACGCTTTTGTAAAATTACTTTATCAGCGAAGCGGTGAGCCCCTACTTAATCAACCGTCTATCGCCATCGCATAGCCCAACGAGTATACTGTTGCCCTCGGAATCTACTTTTAGCAAGCCGTATTTGGCGTTTTCGAATTTTTTTGCAGAACCTTCCTGAAAAAAGTAGTTGTCCGCCCCGATAGTCAGCCTTCCTAAATCAGTTTTGTAACGGATTACAATTTCTCCTTCGCGGACATCCTTGCCACTCTGCACACGTACACGCTCCGCAACCTTATCGCCACCGACCTTTACCACGATATAGCCAGACTCCGACGGAGATTCTATCTCGCTCAAAATCTGAAAATGCAGCGCCATATAGTCGCCCTGCATAAGCGAGCGCGGGTCAGCCGGTGCGAGCCGCAACAGGACTTCAGAGCCATCGCCTATCAGTTTTTCTTTTTGTACCACCGAAAAGGCAAAGAACGCAAGAATCAATATCAGGTTGGCCGCAAACACTATCTTATATTTACTATTCATCTGGTTACCCGTTTGATGAAGAAAAACATCAGCAGGAACAACGCTCCCGAAGCCATCAGCAGATACGACTTGTTTATCAGCAACATATCCAGGTCGTAGTAGAAATACGAGATTCCGCCAATAAATGCTGCAGAAAAAATTGTCAGGCCCACAAAGTCAAGAATCAAGAACGAAAGAAGCATTCCCGCAACCGGCATTGCCATAGCGGGAAACACAGCCGTAGACGCGCAGCACAGCAGAGCAAGCGCACCCCCCGCAATCAGCCTACTCCCCGAAACATGTTTGCGTAACAGGGCACAGGCTATAGCAAAACTGATTACAGCAAAGACAGCCGCATAAACGACATTGTCTTTGGGAATAAACCATACAAGTGCTACCGATATCGCGGTGGAGGCGAACCTGATAGTTTTGGCACAGTCATTAATTCCAGAAGAACCAATCCATTCATCGGCGATGGAGGCGGCATATATGCCCAGGCAAGCCACGACAATCGCAAAACTGGCTATTCCGAGTTCATGATCTTTCGCTGGATGATGGAACGGCGAAGCGTCAATAAAAGAGAAACAGGCAAAAGGAACCAACACAAAGGCATAGCACAGCAACATCTGCCGACACAAATGGCTCCTGCATAGAGCAAAAGATACAACGGACGCGACAAACTGCAATACAAGAGTCAGCGTATGGTTATTGGGACCTGCAAGATACCCAAACATAAATCCCGCTATAAACAAGGGAAACGCCACCAACATCGACCATACACCATTACTGTCCGCATCACCTTTTTGCGAAACCGCTATCGCGCCGACAACCGCACCAACCGCCAAAACACCATATGCAATCGAGTGCTCCTGCACAATCAACATAACTATGCCAACCAGCAGCCCAGCAACGGTTGTTCCACCCAGGCCCATTACAAGCAACAAGGCCAAAGGCAATCGGTCAGGTTTACGGCCATTATTTTCCATTTTCACTTTTTCCATTTTCTGTTCTGTGTCATAATTGCGAATATTGACCCAACCAAAGCGCCAGTCATCAGCACCAGGTTAAAAAACAGGAATCCGATGTCAAAAACAAAATCCTTAATGAAATAAAGCTTAGTTAACAAGCATTGCAACACGCTCAATGCACCCACGAACAGCAAGGAATACAGCAATATATTCCTTTCCCCTAGCGCATACCATATTGCCGCAGCAACCACAACAAAAGCCATCAACAAATTCCGGGCCTGATCCATCCCTACAATCACAAGGCACACCACGGACGCCGCAATACAGAATTCCACTGCAACCAAAAGGGTTATAAACCTGGACGGCGGTGCAAAAAAATTCGGCAGAAACCTTGGAGCGAAAATAAAGAACACAATCCAAGCCACAGCGTAGAGCATGAGCAGCGTCGTAAACCACCCACTGACATCCAGGAAAGGCATCACGCCTGCCGAAACAAGCGCAACAAAGAATGCCCAAAGCGGATAGAAATCCGCGACAAAAACCCATACGAGGATACAGGCCGCCCATGTGAGGAAAAATACGTAGGAGTCAGCCTTAGTTTGATACACCTGCCCAAATATGGCCCAGAACACGCCCACAAGCCCACATAGGGCCGACACCGTTATTTTGCGGGTGATGTCCTTCATTTTCACCGTCATTACTGCAGAAAAAACTGCAAGAATTAGGGCAACCGCCATGCCCAGCTTTACCAATCGGTGCAAAGATTCCCAGTTGTAGGCGAAGAAAAATATGACGCCAGCCAACATCAATCCGGAACCTAGCGCCAACGTAAAGACTTGCAAAAAGCGCGCCCAAGCCTTGGTATCGGCGAATTTAGGTTTCTCGACTTGCGATACTGTAATCGAATCGTCCATATCAGTTTGCCGTTGAGTTTTTATGAAGATATTCCTAATATATATCTTTTTTTTCAGAAAACAAATATTCTCGTAAAATAAGGATTACACCATAAAAGAGCCCCATTCGCGAAACGGGGCTAGCAAGTTTTCTCAAATAATCGAGTAATCTACTTCAAGAAGCTTTCCGTCATGCGGCGGGCTTCGGCGTCGGCTTCGAGAACCTGGTCGAGCGTCAGGTGGCCGGTAACGTTCGGGGCGCCCGCCATGATGGTTTCCACGTGCTTCGGGATGTCGGTGAACTTGAGGTTCCCCTTGAGGAAGCGGTCCACAAGCACTTCGTTCGCGGCATTCATCATCGAATGGACGATACCGCCACGGCGGCCCGCCTCGAACGCGAGGGCGAGGCAGCGGAACTTATTGAAGTCCGGCTCGAAGAAGGTAAGTTTCGCAAGCATCGGCAGGTCGATACGCTTAGTATCGAGCGGCAGGCGGTCGGGCCACGTGAGCGCCACCTGGATAGGAATGCGCATGTCGGGCGCACCAAGTTGCGCCATGAGGGAACCGTTGCAGCCGACGCAGCAGTTGCAAGGGAAAGCGTTACGGCGGCATACTGTTTTAAGCCTAGCTTGAGCATCTGGGGTACTCCTGTTGAAATTTATCCTGAGATAAATATATCGGCAAAAAAACGCGTAAAACCTACATTTTACGCGTCAATTTGGATACAAGCGTACCCACTGCTATTTTTTGAAGAATTTTAGGCTTTTCCCGTTGTGGAGCCTTACAACCAACGTAAACAAAGTGAAACTTTAGTCCTTCACGCAGCGGACGGAGAAACCATCATATCGGGAATCATCTGTCGTGAACGCAAGGGCCTCTTCAGCGCCTAGGCCAAAAATGTTCGCAGAACTCCTTTCTGACCCTCCAGATGAACTCCAAAAAATCGCATAGTCGCCCACTTCATAGAATTCCCCCGTATAACCCGAAAAGCGACTGGCCGGAAGTGCGTTAAAACCATAGGCATCTTCCCCATTCTCATAATATTTCCAGCCGCTTTTGGATTTTAGCTTTACATCCGCCCCCGATTCCCCGCCAGCCGTTTCAATCAGCGTTCCAAACTCTCCCCCTCTCGGCAAGTGCCAACCTTCGGGGCAAATTCCGCGCACAGGGTATGTCGGCTCACAAATCGTATCATAGCCACAACCCAAGCCATTATCGCTAAATTCGCCAACACTGTCCATTGCCATGGCCCAAGTGTAATAGCGGCCATACTTTTCACAGTCATCCGGATCATCACGACAATAACTACCTTTCGCATCGTAACTGAGATTTTCGGCCATCCAAACCTGCGTGCCAATAGTCACCGTCTTGTATGCGCGCCCATCACGAGAATCCACGAGCGTTCCATACTCGATTGAAGAAGATGATGACGTAAGCTCCGTCTCCCCTTCTACGTTCACCTTCCTTAACCGGATGATATTGAATCCTGCAGTAGTTCCATCGGAATACTGAATCTTAAATGCAATGCCCCTGAGAATTTTCGCCGTCTCATCACCCGAAATTTTTTCTTTCGTTCCCCAACCAGCTTGTTTAAAATCAGACCAAATAAAGCATTTTTCGGTTGCAGAAGACTCCTTCGATAAAGGAACAGTTGGTACATCACTAGAAAGATAAGCCTCCTTATCGGGATCAAGACGTAACATCAACGAAGCGGGCACATCTACCGTATAAGTAATACAAACGCCCCCCCAGCCAGATACATCGACAGGTGTGCTAGAAATATCAACCCCCAACTCAACAAACGGATCGTTATAATACCCACCCTTTACAAGATTCACCGTACCACACAGACCCTTGCAATAGTCTATTATCGAATCGAAGGCAAGGTCGGAGTATTCGTTACCTCGTGGAGCAGGCCATTCTATTTCCGAAGTCCCATCAACAGCATGATCATCTTCCACCCACCAGTACCCAGCATCATCATCGTACCCTTCCGTACCCGTATATACACGATACGTGCTATTTTTACACCACAAATCGGATTCTTCACAGGACACGGACGGATCATCAATACTACTGCTAGATTGCAGACTTTCACCTCCATTCTGTTCACCAGCACTACCACTAGACCGAGGATTCTTGTCGGCAACATCCTTCACGCAACGGACGCTATAGCCATATTCTTTGGGAACGGGCTCCCTATGCGGAGCAAAATCAAGATGGAAACCATACGCTTCATCTCGTGTTTCCTCTGTAGCCATCCAAAAATGGGCAGCATATCCCATTTCGCTGTAGAAGAGCGCCCCCGTCTTATCGACATCCATCCATGCACCGGCTGGGAGCACAGCAAATCCATAGGAATCTTCCTTGTTTTCCTGATCCCAACCTGTTTTTGATTTAAGCTCCGCCCCTGAAAGCATAAAAAAAGCGCCATCCAAGTCCGTATTGACCGCAGCAAACAGCGAGTGCCATTCTCCATAACTGGGAAGATGCCACCCATCGGGACATACTCCCTTTACAGGATATGTCGGTGCACAGAGCTTGCCATATCCGCACCCCTTTCCGTTAGAACCAAATTCACCAGCGCTATCCATCGCAACAGCCCATGTGTAAAGACGACCATACTTGGCACAATTCTCAGCATCCGCATCGTAGCAATTACTATTCTCTGCCCCATAGTTGAGATTCTCCGCAAGCCAGGTTTGCGAGCCGACGGTCACCGTCTTGTAAACTTGTCCATCACGCTTGTCTTTGAATGTTCCGTATTCGCATGTATCCAAAGTATCCGTTTTGCACGGTTCCACAAACTCCTTAGAAACAAGAACCATACTTTCTTCTCTAGCCCGCTCATGCGCATTTCGCTCGTCAATCCGTTCGTCAATCTGTTCTACATAATCCGTACAGGCAACAAGCAAAAATAAAATGGATGAGATGGCGAACAAGCAACGTTTCATATCGTCACAGACGATTTTCATAATTTATTCTCCATTACCAGAAGATGAAGAATCCGCCGAACTGCTAGAATCCGCCAAGCCGGATGACGATTCTCCGGAACTCGAGGAACTGTCGCCGGAAGACGACGACCCACTTGAAGAATCTACACTGGAAGAACTATTTTCAACACTCGAGGAGGAAGGAGGAGGAAGCTTACTATCATCTCTGATGCAGCGGATAGCAAGTGAACTCGTCTCATCACCGTAATTTTGGGGGATGCTAGTCAAAAAAGCGTTGTCGCTATTGGCAGACAGATTCATGCCATATGCGCCCCAATATTCAGGATGTTCTGATTCACTATTTTCTTGACCTATAGTCGTGCTCCAGAATCCAGCAGAACAGCCTCCTAACCCAGAACCTCCGCTACAATTGTGGTTACTGTTTTCCCCGTTGGGAAGCGCAGAGAACCCAAAGTCATCCCAGCCATTGCCTATTTCTGCCCAACCCTTCTTTGACTTGAGCATTCTACCTGCTATTTCTTTTCCACCAACAATTTCTATCAGCGCTTCAAACTCCGTACTAGCCGGCAAGTGCCAACCCTCGGGACAAATTCCCTGATGCCGCTGTTGAATAAGGTCTGTGCAAATTTCTGTATTGCAATGGCTCGGCAAGTTCATCGCCTCAGTCCACGTGTAAAGACCTCCATAAAATGCACAGTTGTCAATTTTATTGTCGAAACAATAGCGTTCAATCTGCGTATCATCATTCATTTTACGCCAATCAGGCACTTCAACACCAATGTTGAGGTTCTCCGCCATCCAGGTCTGCGTACCGATTTCAACGGTCTTATATACCAGCCCGTTGCGAGCATCCGTCATTTCGCCATAGGAGATTTTAGAATTGAGATAAGACCATGACGCTCTACCGCTCGACGAAGAACCCACACTAGATGACGAAATTAATCCGGACACTTCATCATCCTGAACGCAGCGGATGCTGAATCCGTAATACTTGTCTACCGAACTTATTCCCATGTCACCACCATCAAAACCTACGAAATATGCAAGTTTCGGCGTACTCTCTTCCGAAATCCAAAAACGTGCTCTACTACCTAGGTGATAATATGTGGTGTCGGACATTCTATATCCAGCAGAAAGGACCCCGAATCCAAATTTTGTAAACGATTCAAGTCTCTCCGCCCTATTGCCGGCCAATCCAAACAGAGTATCCCATTCCTCTTGTGACGGCAAATGCCAGTTCTCGGGACAAATTCCCCGTACACGGCTAGGCAGAGAACATTCAATGCCATAACCACACCCGACACCACTCTTGCTATACACGCCTGCACTGTCTACCGCATCAGCCCAGGGATATAGCCTTCCGTATGTATCACAATTGGCCGCAGAATCATTGTAACAGGAACTGCGTTCCGTTTCAAAATTCAAGTTTTCCGCCATCCATCGTTTTGTACCGATGACAGTAACCTTATACACCTTGCCATCTCGTTCGTCCACAAAGGTCTCACGCGTATCTGCAGAGGAACTCGATGCTTTCGATTCGCCCGACTCAACAGAGCTACTCGACGTGCCATCATTCCCTGTTTTCTCCGAACTGCAGGATGCCTGACTTTCGCTAGAAGACGACCCTATCGGCTTTTCGTCGGTAACATCCTTTACACAACGAACGCTGAGTCCACTCTCTTTACCAGAAACACCCATTATTCCAAGAGTTTCACTACTCAACCAAAAAAATTCCGCAGATTCTCTATCAAAATCTGTTGATGACCAGAAAGATGCTTGGGATCCTTCGTAATCGTATTCCCCGCCGAGCATTCTCATGCCACCGGGAAGAATCCTAAAACCATAATCATCCCCATCTTGATATCTTTCCCAGCCAATTTTTGATTGGACGCTACTAAATTCCGAGCCATAAGCACCAACAGTATATACAAGCGTCATCCATTCCCCCTTACTCGGAAGATGCCAGCCATCGGGGCATACTCCCATTACTGGGTATTTGGGAGTGCACATCTTGCCATTTCCGCAACCACTGCCATTCGGCGTCCAAACGCCTGCACTATCCATCGCCGCAGCCCAAGTATAGAGCCTACCATACGTCGTACAATTCGTATCCACATCATTGTAGCAGTAACTGCCTGCTATTTCGTAATTTAGATTCTCAGCCATCCAGGTCTGCGAGCCGATAGTCACCGTCCTGTAAGTCTGACCATCTCGAGAATCTTCAAGCTCTCCAAAAAACACATTTGACGGTTTTGCAGAATAATCAACAGTACTATTCAGACTTTCCGCCCTAGCCTTCTCGAAGGCATCATATTCTTCAATCCGCTCGTCTATTTGCCCCACGTAATCGGTACAGGCAAAAAAGATGAGTGTCAATCCTAGAATGACTGTCTTTAACGTTCTCATCACCGCGAGCCCCTAGAAAGCAAAGCTTATCCCCATACCAACAACACCAACAGCGAGAACAACAAACCCAATGTTCCGCATGGTCTGTCCGGATTCCGCCTTATCACGATATTTTTCCAGATCACTGTAGTGTTCTTCGCTATCTTCTGCGGCATCCTTCGCCTTCTTGTTTCCGAGATAGGCAAGAACACCGCCGGTTATAGCCACCGCACCACCTAGCCCCAAAACAATCCAGCGAGCCATGCCGCTACTCTTGACCTCGACATTCGCAGGAATACTCTCACCCATTTTCGCAACAGGAGTCGCCTCTTTTTCGGCAATAACACTTTCAGTCACGTCAACCTGTTCCGGTTGGGTTTCCACAGACTTTTCCTCGACAGGCTTCGCCTCTTCGACAACAGACTTAGCCGCATCGGCAGCAGATGCCTCGGTTGCCGTTGCATTGACGGCTGCATCAATTTCCCTTACGCTGCGGAAAAAATCAGGCGACTTTTGTTCGATAATTTCAAGCAATTCATTTACGTTGGCACCGCGCCCGTTGAAACTCGCAATAAGTTTGTTTCCAGCAGTCTCGTATAGTTCCGCTGTCATCGTAAGCATCCCACCGAACCATCCCACTCGGGCCTGGCATATATAGTCGGCAGAGATGTTCCTCCCCGTTTCTGCAAGGCAACTTCCCTCACATTCCTCCAAAACCATACCAGGAGGCAACATCGCATTGATATTGTCACGCGTCATGATGGTATAGTTCTGCGTGGCGGGGAGTTCCTTAACAGCCTGCTCTCGCAGCACGTTCGTCAGGAACTGCCTATCGGGAAGCGACACGCTATCTTTCGCCCTTTCGTCAGCAACAGTTTCAAGTACGGCGACATACGCCGCAAGGGCGTTGGAGGAGAAGGCCAACAGGAATAAAAAGGCGTATAAATAAGTTTTCATACCTTAAACATATATTATTCTTGCCGAAAACGATATGCCGGCAAGGCCTTTGGTATATAATTACATGCCAAACACCCTAAAAGAGCACATTCGGCATGTAAAACCGGCGCGGGTCTGGATCCTTCGACTTCGACGCACAGCGTCTCCGCTCAGGATGACACAGAAACAGGGAGCAAAGGTAAGCTTACTTAATGAGCGCTTCGGTAAGCCTGCGGGCTTCGGCGTCGGCTTCGAGAACCTGGTCGAGCGTCAGGTGACCGGTCACGTTCGGGGCGCCGGCCATAATCGTTTCCACATGGCGCGGGATGTCAGTGAACTTGAGGTTACCCTTGAGGAATGCGTCAACAAGCACTTCGTTCGCGGCGTTCATCATCGAGGGAACGATACCGCCACGGCGGCCCGCCTCGAACGCAAGGGCGAGGCAGCGGAACTTATTGAAGTCCGGCTCGAAGAAGGTAAGTTTCGCGAGCGTCGGCAGGTCGATACGCTTGGTATCGAGCGGCAGGCGGTCGGGCCAAGTGAGCGCCACCTGGATAGGAATGCGCATGTCGGGCGCGCCGAGCTGTGCCATCAGGGAACCGTCGCGGAACTGCACCAGCGAATGCACCATGGACTGCGGGTGAACCACGACCTTAATTTGTTCGTACGGAATGTGGAACAGGAAGTGTGCTTCGAGAACTTCGAGACCCTTGTTCATCATGGAGGCAGAGTCGATGGTAATCTTCTTGCCCATGCTCCACACCGGGTGATTCAGGGCGTCAGCCACGGTGATGCTTTCAAACTTTTCAATCGGCCATTCACGGAACGGGCCGCCCGATGCCGTAATTTCAAGGAATTCCACTTCATGTTCGCGCTTGCCGCCTTCGAGGCACTGGAAGATGGCGCTGTGTTCGGAGTCAATCGGCGTAATGAAGGACTTCGGGTTTTCCGCAAGCTTGTCCCAAATGACGGGGCCAGCCATAACCATCGTCTCCTTGTTCGCGAGAGCCACATGCTTGCCGTGCTCGATGGCAGTAATGGTCGGGAGGCAACCCACGGCGCCCATCAGGGAGTTGATGATGATGTCGGCCTTCGGGTCGGCAGCGAGTTCGCACAGGCCTTCCATGCCGGCGAGCACCTTCATGCCGAGTTCCTTCTCCAGTTCCTTAGCCGCGTTCGGGTCGAACATGCACACGCGTTCCACCTTGAACTTGCGCACAATTTCGGCAACCTTCGCCACACTGCTGTTCGCGGCAACCGCGTACAGGTTGAAAATATCGGAGTGCTGGTGGATTACATCAACGCTAGAAGTGCCAATAGAACCAGTGGCACCGAGAAGAACTACGTTTTTCATTTTAAAGCCTCAAAAGAAATTTTCTACAAAATTATCTTGCATACTCAACAGCTACGCCCCAAAAAGAGCATGTATAAACGTAACCCTTAGCAGCAACCTTTACTGAATGCATATCCACATGAATGTCTAAGATATTGTCAACAAACATTGTGTTTCCATTATCCAGCTTTAAATAAGTTCCAGCATGTTTTTTCAGGAACTCCACCTCGGAACACCCCACATGCACGGTTTCGTACTGATACGAAAGCGGAGCCATCTTTTTTATTTTCAGGTTTTCCGTGGGAATCGGTCCACTAGCAGATGGGGTATTCGGGCCATATGTTGCACATGCGACCAAGAGAAAAAAAACTGCCATTATTAGATATTTCATAATATCTGTCCCATTGTAGGAAAAGAAGTTTGTTTACACTAACCAATTTTCTGCAAGAAATCAAGCACCAGGTAGAGTGCCGGAGCCGCGAGGTAGAACGAATCGCAGCGGTCGAGCACGCCGCCGTGACCCACGAACAGGTTGCCCGAATCCTTCGTGCCGCTCCAACGCTTGAGGGCACTCATCAAAAGGTCGCCCGCCTGGCCCGCGACAGTGAGCAGCACGCCGATTGCGATGGCAATGCCCCAGTTGAATTCGATATTGAAGCAGGAGAGAGCCGCACTGCACTTGACCCAGTAGGCCACCCACGCAATCGTCGCGATGGAACCGGCGATGCTACCTTCCCAAGTCTTCTTGGGGCTGATGCTCGGGGCAAACGGGTGCCTCCCGAAGGGGCCCTTGCCTGCCGCAAACTTACCGAAGAAGTATGCCACCGTGTCGCAGAGCCACATGGAGGTCATCACGAGGATAAACGGATAGCAGTGTTCAAAGCCCTGGCCGTTGCCCATCATGAGCACGTTCATGCCACCCCAGAGCCCAATGTAGAGCGGGGCCCCGAGCTGCATCACGAGCCACGGGAACAGGTGGTCGATTTCCACCTTCTTGTAGGCCGCAGCGATATAGACTGCAAAAATCACGAGGAAGGTCATACCCACCACATACGGCACCGCAGGCAGCCCGAAGTAGCCGCCCTTCGAAAGGGTCCACGCAAGCGTGAGTGCAAAAGTGGAGGCAAACGAAAGGAACCGCATGTCCGGCCCCTTGTACATCTTGGAAGCCATGCGCGCCCATTCCCAGGCGGCAACGCCCGCAAGGAAGCACATCAGGCCAATACGGCTGTAGTCGCAGAGCCACAGCAGCACGAACACTATCGGAATGGCGACAAACGCCGTAATCATACGCTGGGCCAAATTACTCATGCAGCACCTTCCCAAATCTCCGTTCTCGAGTCTTGAAGAACTCGACGGCCTTCAGGAACTCTTCCTTGGTAAAGTCGGGCCACAGCGTGTCCGTTACATAAAACTCGCTGTACGCCGCCTGCCAAAGCAGGTAGTTCGAAAGCCTGAATTCGCCACCGGTACGGATAACGAGATCCGGATCGGGAGCGCCCTTTAAATACAAATTCTTCGCGAACACGGTCTCGTCGATATCCTCGATCTTGAGCGTGCCCGCAGCAACCTGCGATGCAATCGCCTTCGCGGCATCCACGATTTCCAGGCGTCCACCGTAAGAGATGGCGAGGTTCAGCTGCATGCCCGTGTTGTTCGCAGTCATGTCGATAGCGGACTGCAGGCTCGCGCGCGGCTTTTCGGGCAGGCGGTCCATATTCCCGATAACCTTGAGCTTCACGTTCTTTTCCATAAGGTCGGGGATTTCCTTCACCACCATCTCGATGAGGAGGTTCATCAGGTAATCCACTTCCTTGCTGGGCCTGCCCCAGTTCTCGGAACTGAAAACGTAGAGCGTCATGTGCTCGAGTTTCAGGTTCACGCCCACCTCGACCGCGTCGATGGTGGCCTGCGTGCCCTTACGGTGCCCGAGAAAACGCTCCAGACCGCGGCTGCGGGCCCAACGCCCGTTGCCGTCCATGATAATCGCTACATGCCTAAGCTGGTTCGCCACGCAGAGCTCCGGACTACACCTTGAGGATGTCCGCTTCCTTCTCGGCGAGAAGCGCGTCAATCTGCGCGATAGCCTTGTCGGTCGCCTTCTGGATTTCGTCCTGCTGCTTCTTGACTTCGTCTTCCGGCAGGTCCTTGTTCTTCTTGATGGCATCGTTGGCATCGCGGCGGATATTACGGATAGCCACGCGGCCTTCTTCGGCATGCTTGCGCACGATCTTTGCAAGTTCCTGGCGACGTTCCGTCGTGAGGATGGGGAGCGACACGCGGATGCAGTTGCCGTCCTTCATCGGGGTAAGGCCGATATTTGCTGCAAGGATAGCCTTGTCAATCGGGTCCACCATGGTCTTTTCCCACGGGGTCACGAGGAGCATGCGCGGCTCGGGCACAGAGACCTTCGCCACCTGCGAAATCGGGGTCGGCGTGCCGTAGTAGTCAACGCGCACGTCGTTCAGGATTGCAGGGGTCGCCTTGCCGGCACGGACCTTCGCAAATTCACGTTCGGTGGCCTCGATGGCCTTGTCCATTTTTTCAGTATAGTCTGCCATAGGTAGTTAATAGTTACTAGTTCTGAGTTACTAGGTAAAGGGTTATGGTTTGTTCTGAAATAAATATAAGTAAAAATCCCTAGCAGTGGACCAGCGTGCCGAGGTCGCCTTCGATGGCGGCGCGGGTCAGGTTACCCTTTTCCATCTTGAACACGAAGATAGGCATGTTGTTTTCCATGCAGAGGGCCACGGCAGCCGTATCCATGACCTTGAGGCCACGGGAAATGACTTCCTTGTAACTGATGTCGTCGAAGCGGGTAGCAGTCGGGTCCTTGACCGGGTCGGCCGTGTAGATGCCGTCGACCTTGGTGGCCTTCATGATCACGTCGCATTCGCTCTCGATAGCGCGGAGGGCGGCACAGCTGTCCGTCGTAAAGAACGGGTTGCCCGTACCGGCGGAGAAGATAACCACGGAGCCAGCGGAAAGGAGCTTGAGGGCCTTGCGGCGGTCAAAAAATTCGCAGACCGGTTCCATGCGGATGGCGGACATCACCACGGAGTCAACGCCCTGCTTGTCGAGGGCATCCTGCATGGCAAGGCCGTTCATCACGGTGCCGAGCATACCCATGGCATCGCCCTGAGCGCGATTCATGCCACCTGCAGAAGCGGAAATACCACGGACAAGGTTGCCGCCGCCAATCACGAGCGCGACCTGCACGCCCTGCTTGACGATGGATGCAATTTCGCTTGCCATGTCGGAGAGAATCTGGTTATCGATACCGTGGCCCTTTTCGCCTGCGAGGGCTTCGCCACTGAGCTTCAAGAGAATGCGTTTGAATTTAGACATAGTTGTTCGCCATTGTTCAAAATTATTGGTTACGCCACGAAATGTAACAAAATGTAAAATGAGCGGAAGCCGTTTACACACCTTCAACACAAAAAGTGCATACCGGGGCGCCTACTGCCGCCAAAAGAATATATAATTAGAGCAGGTTTGTTTTCGGTAATGGGATTGGTTATGAAAAACAAGTTTCCGTTTATTGGCGCTTTACTGCTAGCGCTCCCCACGGCGCTCTTCGCCGACATCGTGTACCAAGGGAAAAGGGTCGCTGAATGGCCCGAAGAGGCTAGGCCCACGTTTGACAACTCCCGCGGGCTGTTAAAGACCGTCGCGACACAGGAAAAGGGCCACTACGCCGCACCCAAGGGCAAGATCTACAGCCTGACCCTGCTCGTGGACTTTTCGGACAAGCCCGCCCCGGTCACGGTAAGCGAGGTCGAAGACTGGCTGAACAAGGAAGGATTCAACAGGGACGGATGCAATGGCTCCGTACGCGACTACTACCTCGACGTTTCCAACGGACAGCTGGACCTGACAAATGAGGTCTTCGGCTGGTACCGCGCCAAGCATCCAAAGTCCTGGTACGAAGGCCTGAACGGTTACAGCGGCTCGGATTCGCTGATGAAAGAAGTATTCGCGTATTACGATTCGCAGGTAGATTTCTCGCGCTATGATAACGACAAGGACGGCACGACCGAAGCAATAAACATCGTGTATGCAGGCGCAGGGCAAACGTGGGGACAAGGCCTTTGGCCCCATTCGGGATGGTCTAGCGAGAGGCGCGACGGCGTAAAGCTCACGCACCACCAGATGACGGACATGCCCGGCAAATTCACCCTATATGTTTTTGTGCACGAGAGCGGGCACATGATTTTCGGCTGGCCCGACCTTTACTGGTACGGGGATTACTGCACCATGGGCAATCGTGCAAACGACTTGAACCCTATAGCAATCAATGACTTCTACCGCGCAGACCAAGGCTGGATTCCGTTTGTGGATATCACAAGCGACGATGTGAACAACGTAACAAGCCTCGAGGTCACCCAACCGGGCGAAGTCTGCTACCGCTACATAAACCCCGCGAGGCCCGACAAGGAAGGCCTTGTTTGGTCTTACGTGCGCAACACGGGCCGCAATAAGGTGCTGGCCGGAAGCGGGCTTTTGATGCAGCATTACGACTTTTCGATTGAAGGAAATTCCTCCGCAGACAAACTCGGACTCCGAATCGTGCATGCCAGCGCTGCAGGAAAATCGAGCGACGCCGTAACCGACCAGTGGCCAAGCCCGGGCAGCACCGCCAACACCTTCTTCAAGAGCGGAACCTACGCGGAATTTTCAGATGACGCCTACCCCGCTATCCGCTGGTATAACGGTTCCAAGACAGGACTCAGGATTACCGACATCGGGACACCCGGAGAAACGCTCACGTTCTGCATCGGCGAGAACTGCACTGAGTCCATTTCAAGTTCTTCAAGTGCGCCGGAAGAAATCTCCTCAAGTTCCGAGGAGCCAACGGTTTCGTCGAGTTCAGTGGTTCTGGAAAGTTCCTCGAGTTCGGATGCACCGGAAATTTCCAGCAGCTCGAGCGCAACCTCGATTATCATTACCAACACGCTGAAGGTAAAACATGGCCGTGCCGGCAACAAACTTTATAATGTGCTCGGCATGCCCGTAGGCCAAAGAACCGAATCGGGCGCCCTGCCCGATAACCTGCCCAAGGGCATTTACGTGGAAGTCGTGAAGTAAAAACAGATAGCACAAAACAAAAAATTCTGCAAGCCTGCCCCACTGCGGAGCAGGCCTTTTTATTGGATATTTCAGGGGTTATTATTACAAAAAAGCGTCTTTTTTCTTATGCGGACGTAACGGGCGAAAAACTTTCGCTGTCGCACTAGGCTAGACCAACGATAATTTCTATTTTGTACCCTAACTAAAAACATCAAACAGTTAAGGATATATGAGTCTTAAAATCGTTGTGCTTGCTAAGCAAGTACCTGATACACGAAACGTAGGCCCGGACGCCATGACGCCGCAGGGTACTATCAATCGTGCCGCTTTGCCCGCGGTCTTCAACCCCGAAGACCTGAACGCCCTGGAGCAAGCCCTTCGCCTGAAGGACCAGTTC
>JAGAAW010000025.1 GCA_017615055.1 Fibrobacter sp. | reverse complement strand
TGCGTACGCACACTTCCGGCACGCAGATCCACTACATGGAAACGCACAAGCCGCCGTTCCGCATGATTGCTCCGGGACACGTGTTCCGCGTCGACAACGATGCGACCCACGCCCCGATGTTCCAGCAGTGCGAAGGCCTCGTGGTTGACGAGAACATCAGCTTTGCAGACCTCAAGGGTGTGCTTCAGGTGTTCATGAACAAGCTGTTCGGAGAAGGCGTCAAGACGCGTTTCCGCCCGAGCTTCTTCCCGTTCACGGAGCCCTCTGCCGAAATGGACGTGAGCTGCGTGTTCTGCGGTGGCAAGGGTTGCCGTCGCTGCAAGGGAACCGGCTGGATGGAAATCGGCGGTTGCGGTTCTGTGGACCCGAACGTGTTCAAGAACTGCGGCATCGATTCCGAGAAGTACACAGGCTTTGCATTCGGCTTCGGCCTCGACCGTATCGCCATGCTGCGCCACGCCATCCCGGAAATCGGTTTGCTGACGGCAAACGACCAGAGATTCCTGAGCCAGTTCTAATACAAGCAAACAAGCAGTATCGTGAGCCGAAGGCGACTCGTCTTAACGAGTCGTCGCAGGCGACCTTTGACCACTTGGTGCTTTTATACGATACTTGGTGCTTTAGCACCTTAGTAGAGTTATCCCCTTTGGGGAAGCGCCTATGTGGGCATGGCGACCTTTAGGTGGGAACGAGTGAGGAACCGGAGGTTCTTTACTCTAGATGACGAACGAGCGGTATTAAAAGAAGCGGACCTTACGGCCCGCTTTTCTTTTGCTATGGATCCCGGTGCCTTCGGCACCAGGATGACAGAGGGTTGTTACTTGCAGCGGTGGAAGTCGTCTTCCACGCGGATGATGTCATCTTCGCCGGTGTACTCGCCCACCTGGACTTCCACGATCACGAGCGGGAGGCGCCCTTCGTTCTGAAGGCGGTGTACCTCGCCCATCGGGATGTAGGTCGACTCGTTCGGGCGAACCAGGAACACCTTGTCACCGACGGTCACGGTGGCAGTACCGCTCACCACGACCCAGTGCTCGGAACGATGCAGGTGCTTCTGCAGGGAGAGGCGCTTGCCCGGCTTGACCACGATGCGCTTCATCTTGTAGCGCTCGGTGGATTCGAGCACGGAGTACGTACCCCACGGGCGGCTCACTGTCTGCGGCACGTTGATGAGGTCGGAGCCGCGCTGCTTGAGTTCTTCCACAACCTTCTTCACCTTCTGGCTGCTGCTAAGCGGGGCGACCAGGAGTGCGTCCGGAGTGTCGACGATGAGCATCTTGTCGAGGTCGATCGTGGCGATAGCGCGCTGGCTACCCATCACGAGGGAGTTCTTCGAGCCCACCGCGATGTGGCGCGGGTTCACGTTGTTGCCGTTCTCGTCGTGCGGGTATTCTCCGTACAAACTATCAAAGCTTCCGAGGTCGCTCCAGCCGATGTCGCTCGGCACGACCTTCACCTTCTTGGACTTCTCCATCACGGCGTAGTCGATGGAGTTGCTCGGGATAGCGAGCATGTCGTCGCGATCGATGCGGATGGGTTCGCCATCCTCGATGGTCGCGTTGGCGAGCGCCTTCTGTGCGGCGGTAAGAATATCCGGGGAGTACTTCTTGAGTTCCTCGAGGAAGGTCTTCGCCTTGAAGCAGAAGATGCCGCTATTCCAGTAGAAGTTGCCCGCCACCAGGTACTTCTCGGCAGTCGCGAGGTCGGGCTTCTCCACGAAGCGCTTCACGTTCTCGCCATCGGCCTCGATGTAGCCGTAGCCGGTCTCGGGGCTTGTCGGCGTGATGCCGAACGTCACGAGGTTGCCCGCCTCGGCGAGTTCCTGCGCGCGGAGCAGCACCTTCTTGTACTCGTCCTTCTTGCGGATCACGTGGTCCGAGGGGGACACGAGCACGATGGTCTCGGGATTGAGCTTGAGGCATGCAAGCGCGATCGCGGGAGCGGTATTGCGGCCAACGGGTTCCAGCAGGAACTGGCCGCCGTTCATGCCTTCCATCTCGAGCTGGTCCTTCGCGAGGAAGAACTGGTCGGCGTTAGAGACAATAAACTGCGACTCGCAGACGGCGGCGTTCGTCACGACCGTCTTGCGGAACAGGGACTGCCCGTCAAAGAGCGGGGCGAACTGCTTGGGCATCAGGGAACGGCTCACGGGCCAAAGGCGCGTGCCCGAACCGCCACAGAGGATCAGGTTAATCATATCTATTACCACCCGTTGAGTTCAATCAACTCAATATTACGTACTGCGCTAGCACCATTGTTGATGAATGCGGAGCTCGGCACGATCAGGCTCATGATGCGGTTCCATGTTGCGAGATCGGATGCATCCACGTAGACAACGTCACGAGCGTTCAAATTAAAGCGTTCTGCCATCGCAAGTGCCATCGCGTTCTTCGCATTCAGGTGATACACGTCTATCTGCTTGTCCGATGTATTGCGAATGACGTAAATCAGTTTGGACGAAGCACTATTCACATTCAGGCCACCGGCAGAAGCCAAGGCCTCAACAAGCGAAAGCTTGCCCTGATTCACGTTCACGGCACCAGTCCTTGCCACTTCACCCATTACGAACACACGGTTTTCCTTCTGCGTTTCGGAGAGCGCCGGAATGAAAATCTGGTCATCGGGCTTGAGCAAAATCTTGTCAAGCGGAAGGTTCGCCTTGAAAGCATCGAGATAATTGATGTTGTAGACCTTGTCGCCACGACGCAGCTGCATTACGGAGGGGTCTGCCTCTTCGGCAAAGCCACCCACGCCAGCAATCGCGGCAGGAATAGTCATCGGAAGTTCGTTGAACGCAATGTACCCCGGCTTGTTTACCGCACCGGAGATAAACGCCTTGAGGCTGTTGTAACCCGTCACGCGCACATCGACCTGCGGATCGTTCAAGATCTTGTCAGAAAGACGCTTGGTAATTTCGGCGCGGAGTTCCTGAGCGGTAAGGCCAGCGGCCTGAATCACGCCCGCATAGGGGTAGAACAAGGTACCGTCGGTCGTCACGCGCTGGCCCGCGGGCTGGTACTGGCCCATCGGGGAGGTAAGTTCCGGGTGTTCCCAAACGACCACCTGGACCATATCCAGAGGACCGATGCGATATTCAAGACTCGGCATTGAATCAACAAAAAGCTCGGCAAGGTCACCGAAATCCGACTTCGCGGAATCAGCAGAAGCAGTAGTGCCGGAGCCAAAATCACCTTTCTCGATGGAGTGAACGACCACCTTGATGCCGTTATACTCCGCGGAACCTTCCGCGTCACCTTCCGGGACAGTCATGCGCATGTGGGGGCCAAGCGAACAGCCACCCAAGACGAGCGCCACACCGGCAAGCAAAAGATTCAACTTTTTCATTATTGAGCCTCGCTCTGTTTGATTTTTTCAACCCAATAGGGCGTAAGTTTCGAAATAAAGTTCCATGCCATCACGAATGCGTTTTCGGGACGGCGATACGGGTCGGGAATATCGACCTGCTGGGCCTCACCATAACGGTGAACCTTGTCCCCGAGTTCCGGGTAACGGCGCTGGAGTTCCGCCTTGTGGCCATTCTCCATCACGAGGATCAGGTCGGCCCACCTGAGGATATCCAGGTTTATCTGACGTGCACGGTGTGCACTCATGTCAATACCGTGCTGCATGGCGATTTTCTGGCTGATTTCATGGGCAGGATGGTCCACCAGGGCACCAAGCCCGGCACTCATCACATTAAAACCATCGCCCAGCTCCTTCTTCAGGAGGTACTCTCCCGTAGGACTGCGGCAAATATTACCCGTACAAACGACAAGAATGTTCTTCATTGATACCTAAGATAGAAAAATGGAATCGCCTATAATTCAAATGCGAAGCCGAGGTCCTTCAGGAGCGGGTTCTTCGTGTCCTTTTCGGAAAGGAGCGGTTCGAATCCGTTGCCCACCGGCCATTCGATACCGATGGCGGGGTCGTTCCACATCAGGCCGCCCTCGTCCTTGGGGTCGTACAGGCGGGTGCATTTGTATACAAATGTTGCCGTTTCGCTGAGCACCACGAACCCGTGGGCAAAGCCTTCAGGAATATAGAGCTGGTTTTTCTTCTCGGCGGAAAGAGTCACACCTTCCCACTTGCCGAACGTGGGGCTACCCTTGCGGAGGTCCACCGCCACGTCAAAGACTTCGCCATCGATCACGCGGACAAGCTTGCCCTGCGGGTTCTTCTTCTGGAAATGCAAACCGCGGAGCACACCCTTCTTGCTCTTGGATTCGTTATCCTGAACAAACACCATGTTCAGGCCGGCAGCATCGAATTCGCCCTTGTTGTAGGTTTCCATGAAATAGCCACGCTGGTCGCCAAAGACCGTCGGTTCGATGATAGTCACGCCCTCGATAGAGGTTTTGATAAAGTTAAACTTTCCCATTATCTGTTCCCGTACATTTTTTCGTAATACTTTTCGTAGTCGCCGCTGGTGATGTTGTCCAGCCATTCCTGGTTGTCCAGATACCAGCGCACCGTCTTCTCGATGCCTTCCTCGAACTGCAGGGACGGTTCCCAGCCGAGTTCCTTCTGGAGC
>JAGAAW010000024.1 GCA_017615055.1 Fibrobacter sp. | reverse complement strand
GAACAGGAATACTTCGACCGTGGCGTTCTCATGACCGCTATGATCAAGGCCGGTGTGGAACTCGCATTCGAAACCATGTGCTCTGTGGGCATCAAGCCGATGAGCGCCTACTACGAATCTCTCCACGAAACTCCGCTCATTGCCAACCTCATCGCACGTAAGAAGTTGTACGAAATGAACCGCGTGATCAGCGATACCGCTGAATACGGTTGCTACCTGTTCGCCAACAAGTGCGTGCCTCTCCTCGCTGACTTCATGAAGAACGAAGTGAAGAAGGATGACATCGGCGCTATCTACGGCGAAGGCAAGACCACCGCCGTCGATAACGAAGAACTCATCAAGGTGAACAAGAACATCCGTCAGCATCCGGTTGAAGAAGTCGGAGCCTGGCTCAGAGAGAGAATGAGTGGTATGACCAAGGTTGTGTAATCGCACCCTGTCATATTGACGATTTTAAAGAGCCTGTCGGGAACGCCCGATGGGCTTTTCTTATAGAAAAATCCGATAACTCCGCATAAAAACATTGTATTGGACGGGGTGAAAATCGCGTTCTATATTTGGCAGCACCAAAAGTTGTACGGAGATGCTGTGAAGATAGAACGGCTTAAAACGGATTTGTTGATTATAGGCGGCGGGACGGCCGGCTGTTATGCGGCTATTACTGTCGCGTCAAATGCCGCGGGAAAAAATACCGCGGAAAATAAAGGCGCTGGGGTACAGGATGCCGCCGGCCTCAAGATACTCGTCGTCGAGAAGGCGAACATCAAGCGGAGCGGTTGTCTTGCCGCTGGTGTGAACGCGCTGAACGCCTACATTACCGAAGGCCGCACGCCCAGGGATTACGTGGAATACGCGAAGAAGGACGCCGACGGAATCGTGCGCGAGGATTTGCTCTATTCCATCTCCGAGAAATTCAACGAGGTCACGGCGCATCTGGAAAGACTCGGTCTTGTCATCTTGAAGGACAAGGACGGCAAGTATGTGACCCGCGGGAACCGCAATATCAAAATTAACGGCGAGAACATCAAGCCGATTTTGGCTGCGGCAGTCGCGAAGGCGCCGAACGTTCAGGTGCTGAACCACGTGAACATTTTCGATTTTTCCGTTCATGACAACAGGATTGACGGCGCGTTCGGTTTCGGGATAGAGAACGATACTTTTTACGCCATCGAGGCGCGCGCTGTCATTATCGCGACGGGCGGTGCCGCCGGGCTTTACCGCCCGAACAATCCGGGATTTTCTCGCCACAAGATGTGGTACCCGCCGTTCAATACGGGTGCGGGTTACGCCATGGGAATCCGTCACGGTGCCGAGATGACGACTTTCGAAATGCGGTTCATAGCGCTCCGTTGCAAGGACACGATTGCCCCGACGGGAACGCTCGCGCAGGGCGTGGGTGCGAAGCAGGTGAATGCGCTCGGAGAAGTTTACGAGACCAAGTACGGGATTTCCACATCGGAACGCGTGTACGGCACGGTGGCGGAAAATCTGGAAGGCCGCGGGCCGTGCTACCTGCGCACCGTCGGGATTACACCCGAGCAGGAAGAATCGCTCTTGAAGGCTTACCTGAACATGGCGCCGTCGCAGACGATTCGCTGGATTGAAAACGACACGCCGTCGAAGGCGAATGTGGAAATTGAAGGAACGGAACCCTACATCGTGGGCGGCCACACCGCAAGCGGTTACTGGGTGGATACCAAGCGCGCTACGACTATTGTAGGTCTCTATGCCGCTGGTGACGTTGCCGGTGGTGCCCCGCAAAAGTATGTGACGGGAGCACTTGCCGAAGGTGAGATTGCAGCGAAAAGTGCCGTGGAGTATATTCAGAGCAAGGTTGCTGAGCATGCCGAAGCAACCATTAAGGAGGGCGAGATTGAAAACCACATCGCAGAAATCGAGAAGTTCCTTGGCAAGCAGGGCGGCAATACCGCAGAAGCCCGCAGTGAATCTGTCGAGCGTCTTGAAGAAGAAATGCAGGCGGCTATGGACGCTTATGCAGGCGGTATCAAGACGGGCTATCGTTATAGCGAAAATCAACTAGCGGTTGCCCTCAAGGAAATCGAGAAAATCGAGGCCCGCGTGGGTGACCTGCATGCAGACGATTTGCAAGAGGTCATGTACATCTACGAACTCAAGGAACGCCTGACGGTCTGCAAGAGCGTGATTGCGCACCTGGCTGCCCGCCACGAAACGCGTTGGCACAGCTTCGCCGAAAACACCGACTATCCCGAAAAAGACAACGAACGTTTCCGCAAGTATGTGAATTCCCGTCTCGAAAACGGCAAAATCAAAATCATCTTGCGCGAACTTACTACAGAAGGGCAAAGGAACTATGAGCATCATCATTGATCAAGGCAAGTGCATCGGATGCGGGCGCTGCCACGACGTTTGCCCCGGCACGTTAATCAAGATAAACGAAAACAAGAAAGCGTTTATCAAGTACCCCAAGGACTGCTGGGGTTGCACCTCGTGCATCAAGGAATGCCCGGTTCATGCCATCAGCTTCTTTCTCGGTGAAGACATTGGCGGCAAGGGCTGCAAGGTGCATACCGAAAAAGTCAAGGGCGAAAAGAACGATATCGTGCGCTGGTTTTTTGAACTGAATGACGGAAGCGTCAAGACTATCGATATCGACCCCAAGGAATCAAATAAGTATTAAAAGAATTCACAACAATCGTCATTCCGGGCTTGGCCCGGAATCTTAATGGAGATTTAATTTGAGCGAATTTTCACACCTCGACGAGCTGGAAGCCGAAGCCATCTACATCATCCGCGAAGTCGCTGCCGAATGCGAAAAGCCCGTGATACTGTACTCAATAGGCAAGGACAGTTCCGTCATGTTGCATTTGGCCATGAAGGCCTTCTACCCCGAAAAGCCGCCTTTCCCGTTTTTGCACGTGAACACCACGTGGAAGTTCCGCGAGATGATTGAGTTCCGCGACCGCACGGCGCAAAAGCTCGGTATCGAAATGCTGGAATACATCAACCAGGATGGCGTCAAGCGCGGAATCAACCCGTTTGATCACGGCTCTGCATATACCGACATCATGAAGACGCAGGCCTTGAAGCAGGCTTTGAACAAGTACGGCTTCACTGCGGCATTTGGTGGCGGCAGGCGTGACGAAGAAAAGTCTCGCGCGAAGGAACGCATCTTTTCGTTCCGCAATTCCGCGCACGCCTGGGACCCGAAAAACCAGCGCCCTGAAATGTGGAAACTTTACAATACCAAGATCAACAAGGGCGAAAGTATCCGCGTGTTTCCGATTTCGAACTGGACCGAAAAGGACATCTGGCAGTACATCAAGCGCGAAAAGATTGACATTGTTCCGCTGTACTTTGCGGCCCCGCGCCCGGTCGTGGTGCGCGATGGCAACATCATCATGGTGGACGACGACCGCTTCCCGCTGCGGGAAGGCGAAACGCCCGAAATCAAGTCGGTGCGTTTTCGCACGCTCGGTTGCTACCCGCTTACGGGCGGCGTAGAATCCAACGCCACCACGCTTGACGAAATCATTGACGAAACATTGAGCGCCGTCTCTTCGGAAAGAACTTCGCGCGTGATTGATAACGAAGCCGCGGGCAGCATGGAACGCCGCAAGAGGGAGGGATATTTCTAATGAAAGGCTTGTTGAAGTTTATTACATGCGGCAGCGTGGACGACGGAAAGTCGACGCTCATCGGCCACATTCTTTATGATTCCAAGTTGCTTTACGCAGACCAGGAAAAGGCTCTGGAACTTGACAGCAAGGTGGGTAGCCGCAGCGGTAAAATTGACTATTCCCTTTTGCTGGACGGCTTGATGGCCGAACGCGAACAGGGCATTACCATCGATGTGGCGTATCGCTATTTCACGACGGATCGCCGCAGCTTTATTGTGGCAGACACGCCGGGGCACGAGGAATATACCCGCAACATGGCGGTGGGTGCCTCGTTTGCGGACCTCTCCGTGATTCTCGTAGATGCCTCGCAGGGTGTTCTGGTGCAGACCCGCAGGCATGCCCGCATCTGCAAGCTCATGGGTATCCGTTATTTCGTGTTTGCCGTGAACAAGATGGATCTTGTGGGCTACAGCCAGGAACGCTTCGAAGAAATTCTGAAGCAAATCAACGAACTTGCGGCAGAACTTTCGCTCCATAGCGTTTACGTGATTCCGCTTTCGGCTACCGAAGGCGACAACGTGACCGTAAAATCCAAGAATATCGCCTGGTACTCGGGCAAGGCCCTCCTGGATTACCTTGAATCCATTGATATCGACGACGCACAAACCGAAGCGGGTTTTTACCTGCCCGTGCAGCGCGTGTGCCGTCCGGACCGCACTTTCCGCGGGTTCCAGGGACAGGTTGAAACGGGCGCAATCCGCGTGGGCGATACGGTTACGAGCCTCCCGAGCAACGAGAAGGCGACTGTCAAGGGAATCCTGCGCGGCGACAGGAATGTGGAAGAGGCTCACGCCGGTGAACCTGTCACCATCTCGCTTGATCGCGAGGTGGACGTGTCCAGAGGCTGCGTGCTTGCGAAAGACGCGGACATCGGAAGCTACAAGAAAATCAAGGCGTCGCTCCTGTGGATGGACGACGAGCCGCTTTCGCTCGGCAAGGACTACCTTGTAAAACTCGGGACGAAGACGATTCCCGGAATCATAAATAAAATTGATTATTCCGTCAATATTAATAACGGAAAACATATCAATTCCGATGCGCTTGAAAAGAACGGCATCGCCGTAGTCGAGATTGTGTTTGCTGAAGCCATTGTCGTTGACCTCTTTGAAAAGCACAAGACCTTGGGTGAACTCATTCTGATTGACCGCGTGACCCATGCGACATCGGCTTGTGGCGTGGTAGAAGGCCTTTACGAAAGGCAGATTGCCGCAGGCGAAAAGGCTGAATTCGTGCAGGGCGAACGCCACGGTCGTGGAGAAATCTTTGAAGAGTTTTTCTACGATACGGCGACACTCTCTGTCGTAAAGCAACAGCCCGTAAAGCAGCACTACACCATAGGTGATGAAATCCCGACAGTGGGGGAGAGCTACCGCTATCCCGACGATTTCGACATCATCATCTTGCGTGACAGTGTGGCCGTGAAGGTGCGTGATAGGCGCATTTCCGAAATTACGGAAGCGGGCGCATACCTTTACGACGGTCTCCCTGTCATTAACGGACGTGGCTTTGAAATCAAGGTCTACTCCGACGAAGACGTGTCACTTCTTCTCCGTGAATATGCTGAAGCGGGTGAAATTGGCCGCGAGGAGTTCTTCAAGAAGTGGACAGTTTTTGACACGTATCGAAAAGTTGTGATAAAGTAACAACTGGCGTGCGCCATTGTCATTTCAATTGTCATCCCCGTTGTCATTCTGGAGGGGCGAAGCCCCGATAGAATCACGGGGATCCTTTTTATAACAAAAAACGATAACTCCGCATAAAATTAAAGTATTGGACAAGGTAAAAAACGCCTTCTATATTTGTGCGCACAAAAAAACAAAACAATAACCATAACCAAGGAGTTTAAGAATGAATCAGAATTTTGCAAAGCTCGCCGCCGCTGCGGTCATTACGACTTCCCTTTTCGCCTCCAACGTTTTCGCCCAGGATGCTGCCCCTGCAGCAGAAGCACCTGTGGCCGCTGCCCCCGCGGCTGAAGCCCCGGCAGCAGAAACTTCGGCTGCCGCACCTGCCGTTGAAACTCCCGTGGCCGAAGCCCCCGTTGCGGAGGCCCCGGCAGCAGAAACTTCGGCAGAAGCCGCCCCTGCAGTTGAAGCCCCTGTGGCTGAAGCCCCGAAGGCAGAAGCTGCCGCGCCCGAAAAAGCGAAAGAGGAACCCGCTTTCAAACTCACCGGAAACGTGCAGGCGCAGGCCATCAAGGCCGTTTACGATAACGATGCCGACAACACGCTCGACAATTCCTTCTTGCGTGCAAACATCGGCGGAAAATACACTTCCGGCGATTTTGAGGCGGTAATCAACATTCGTATTTTCTCTCCGGCCTTTGGCAACAAGGTCAAGGACGGTGACGGCAAGAACTTTAGCTTCGACAAGATTAGCGCCGATACCTACTACGCCAAGTACAAGTGGAATACTGGTTTCGGCGATTTTAGTGCGCAATTCGGTCGCTTCCGTACAGACTGGACTGTTGCCGGTAACTTCGGTACCTACGTGGATGTGCACCTGAACAAGCGCGGCTTCCTTGCCCGCGATTACCAGCACGACGCTCTCGGCTTCGGCTTCGACAAGGGGATTTCTAGCTTCAGCCTGTTGCTCGGTACTTACGATAACAAGTTCGATACCGGTTACCTCCGCGCCGAAGAAACCGTGAAACTCGGCGATGCGAAAATCAGCGCCGCCTACCGTGGAAACCTTCTCGATCCGATTCAGCACACGGCAGAAGTCTCGCACCGCATTGCTGGCCGAGCAAGCTACTATTTCGCGAAGAATCTCGGCCTCTACGGCGAAGTTGCCTACATCACCACGGATGACGGCGAAAACCTCTCAGCTCCGAACGGCATCAAGTCTGAATACGCCCAGGGTACCGACTACGTTCCGTTCTTCGTGGGCGTGGAAATCCCGACTGCGGGCATCTTGAACAGCTTCTATGCGGAACTTGAATACGTTGGCAATCGCGACGAAATCCAGGCCGATGCCGATGAACTCGCCTGGACGGTGAGCCTCATCAAGAAATTCGGCAAGCACAGCAAAATTCAGTTGAGCGCCTACAGCGAAAAGGAACTCTCTGATGTTGCCATTGCTGCCCGCTTTACCGCAAGCATCCAGTAATTAAACAAAAAAACAACAAACAAAAACAATAAACAAGTGAGGTATAAGAATGAATCAGAATTTTGTCAAGTCCGCCATTGCGGCAAGTATCCTGATTGCGGGAACTATCGGTTTTAGCGCATGCTCATCTTCTGACGAGCAGAAGAGCGAGGCGTCCGCCAAGAAGGTCGAAAAGCAGACGCTCACCAACGTGTCTTACGACCCGACCCGCGAACTCTACGCCAACTACAACGAAGTCTTCAAGAAGCACTGGAAAGAAAAGACCGGCGGCGAAGTGGAAATCACGCAATCTCACGGTGGTTCCGGCAAGCAGGCCCTGGAAGTGGCCAACGGTCTTGAAGCCGACGTGGTGACGCTTGCGCTTGAATTCGACGTGAACGCCGTGCGCGACGCGGGCCTCATCGAAGACGGCTGGGTCAAGGAATTCCCGCTGAACAGCTCCCCGTACACATCCACCATCGTATTCTTGGTCCGCAAGGGCAACCCGAAGAACCTGAAGGACTGGGGCGATCTCGTGAAGCCGGGCATCGGCATCATCACGCCGAACCCGAAAACTTCCGGTGGCGCGCGCTGGAACTACCTTGCCGCCTGGGCTTGGGCCGAGAACCAGTATAACGGCGACCAGGAAAAGGCGAAGGATTTCGTGAAGAAACTTTACGCCAACGTTCTCGTGCTTGCCTCGGGCGCTCGCGGCTCCACCACGACCTTCATCGAAAACGGCCAGGGCGACGTGCTGCTCTCCTGGGAAAACGAAGCGTTCCTCGCGCTCAAGGACTACCCGAACGACTACGAAATCGTAATCCCGAGCATCAGCATCCTGGCTGAACCTTCCGTTGCCATCGTGGACAAGGTGGTTGACAAGCGCGGTACCCGCGAACTCGCTACCGAATACCTGAACTACCTCTACAGTGACGAGGGCCAGCACATTGCCGCGAAGAATCATTACCGCCCCTCCAACAAGGAGATTCTCGCACAGTACAAGGAATTCGACCCGAACGTGAACCTGTTCAGCATCGAACGCTTCGGTGGCTGGGACAAGGCGCAAAAGACGCACTTCTCCAATGGCGGCATCTTCGACCAGATTTACGAAAAGAAATAATTTAAAAAATGTCATAGCGAAAATCCCTGCTCTTCGGAGCGGGGATTTTTTTGTATATTTACCCATATAGCAGTCAATCCCGCTGACAGCGATAAATTCCGGGCGGGTAGTTCAACTCTCTGCTTGACGCCGTTCTCCCTTTGCTGGCGCGACATGCCTGCGATTCGAGGACAGGAACCCTATGGGGAGGCCGGCCCCTGGCGATCAACGTAGAGCACCCCCACGTTTTGTGGGATTCCCAATCTGTCATCAACAGGTTTGTGAACCGGTGTTCTGCGTTTCTACGCTCATGCTCCTGTTTACAAACTTCAATAAATTAAACAGGAGATTCTATGAATCGCACTCAACATTTGGCTATGCTCGAGGCCATGAAAATCGACAAGAAGAACCTGCTCAAGTACCAGCAGATTTACAAGTACGCCTACCTCCTGAGTGACGGTGTTTTCAAGATTGTTTTCGCCGAGGAAAAAGACCACACGCTGCTCATTTCGCTGGTGAACGCGATGCTCGACCTGCACGACGGCGACGCCATCAAGTCCATCACGCTCGAAATGCAGGAGTATCCCGGCATTTTCAGCAAGAAGGACTGCATTCTCGACATCATCGGCACGACCAACGCAGGCGAAAAGGTCCTGGTTGAGGTCCAGCAGAAAAAGGACAAGTTCTTCAGGGATCGCGTGCAGTATTACCTTTCCCGCGTCATTGAGAACCAGGTCCATGTGAACGAGAAATACGAACTGCCGCGCATCTATTTTCTGGGCCTCCTTGATTTCGAAATGTTCCCGGAAGAACCCGCCGAATACATCCATCACGTGGACGAAATGTGCCATGGCAAGAAGTTCTTCCCGAAAATTCAGAAGGTTTTTGTTGAAATCGACAAGTTTTTCGAGCTTGAAAACGCTGGGACTACCCATGACGACAATTCCGAGGCGGCACAGTGGCTGCGTGCTCTCAAGGCGATTATCAAGGAGGAACCCGCTCCCGAGAAGATTTTGCAGAATGAAACTTTTCGGCACTTGATTAATTCTGTGAAATTGATTAACTTTGCAGAAGAACTTTTTAACGCCGAGGTAAAGAACATGACGGACTTGCGTGCTGAACACGAAGAAGGACTCGCCGAAGGGCGTGAGCTCGGTCAGGCCGAAGGTCGTGAGCAGGGTCTTTCTGAAGGCCGTGAACAGGGTCTTGCCGAAGGGCGTGAACAGGGCCTTGCCGAAGGTCGTGAACAGGGTCTTTCCGAAGGTCGTGAGCAGGGTCTTTCCGAAGGTCGTGAGCTCGGTCAAGCCGAAGGCGAACTCAAGAGGGCTCGCGAAATAGCGGCAAAGATGCTCGCCAAGAACAAGCCTGTCGAAGAAATCGTGGAATTTACGGAGCTCACGGAATCCGAGATTCACGCGATTGAATCAACCCCCTAGGAGTTGACAACTTCCAAACGATTTAGGCGTTCCCTGCCAGCCCAATTTCTGCGGCGTGTTCGCGCATGCCCTCGATGCAGATGGCAGCAACATCCTTCACGTCCATACCGAGCAGGGCGCAGCCTTTCAGGATGTAGTCGCGGTTGCACTTGGCGGCGAATTTCTTGTCCTTGAACTTCTTGATGAAGCTTTTCACTTCGAGGTCCAGGATGCCGTTGGGGCGCATTCTCGCGCAGGCCTGGATGATTCCGGTGAGTTCGTCGATGGTGAACAGACTCTTTTCCATGTTGGTCCTGGGTTCCACCTGATTCACGATTTCAAAACCGTGCGCCAAAATGGCACGCACGTCTTCTTCGGAGACGCCTTGTGCGAGCAGTTCCTTTTCGGTGTGCTGCAGGTGTTCTTCGGGGAATTCCTGGTAGTCGTAATCGTGCAGGTAGCCCACGGCCTGCCAGTGTTCAACGTCCTCGCCGAAGTGCTTGGCCATCGCGCCCATGGCATAGCATACGTTGAGGGAATGGATGACCAGCGATTCTTCGGTTACGTGGCCCTTGTTGATTTCTTTTGCGCGTTCAAGTGTCAAGCTCATCTAATGCCTCCAAATTTTCAGTGGTAATATAAATATTTCAAATTTCAATTGCATCCCCGTTTGTTATAGAAAAAATTGATAATTCAGCATAATTATTAAGTATTGGACGCACGGGAAAACGCGTTCTATATTTGGCGACGCTTATGAAAAGAAAGAGTGTTGTCATACCGGGCTTCGGCCTTACAACAGGGGTGACCCTGGCGATTTTGAGCGTGGTGGTGCTGATTCCGCTTGCTTCGCTGGTCGTATTTTCGGCCCAGATGAGTGCGAGCGAGATTATCGACGTCATCACGCGGCCGCGCGTGCTGTCCAGTTTTAAAGTGAGTTTCTTGACGGCTTTTGTCGCCTCGCTTATCAATGCGGTGATGGGCGTGGTTCTCGCCTGGGTGCTGGTGCGTTACACGTTCCCGCTCAAGCGTATCGTGGACGGAACGATTGAGCTCCCGTTTGCGCTCCCTACGGCGGTGGCGGGCATCGCGCTTACGGCGCTCACTGCGGATACGGGCCTTATAGGCGGCTTTTTCGCGAATTTCGGCATCAAGATTGCGTTTACGCGCATTGGCATCACGGTGGCGCTGGTGTTTATCGGCATTCCTTTCGTGGTACGTGCAGTGCAGCCGGTGCTCGAGAAACTGGACCCCGCCTACGAAGAGGCTGCTGGGGTGCTGGGCGCAAGCCGCACGCGGATTTTCTGGAAGGTCATCCTGCCGGAATTGATTCCTGCAATCTTCACAGGTTTCGGGCTCGCTTTCGGGCGCTGCCTCGGCGAATACGGTAGCGTCGTGTTTATCGCGGGCAACATGCCCTACGAAACCGAAATTGCGCCGCTCATCATCATGTCGGAACTTCAGGAATACGACTATTCCAGCGCGACGACGATTGCCCTCGTGATGCTGGTGGCATCGTTCGTTACTTTGTTCCTGGTGAACGTTGTGCAGAACAGGAATGCCAAGATTCTCAAAGGAGGTCGCTAGTGAGTACTGCTATACAGGGTGGACTTCATCGCGATACGAAGGGTTCTAAGCTGGTCAGGTATTCGCTGATTGGCATAAGCCTTCTTTTCGTATTCCTGATGCTTATTCTCCCGCTGATTACGGTGATTACCGAAGCGTTCAAGCAGGGCTTTGCGGTGTACAGCAAGTCGGTTGCCGACGATTACACCATCAAGGCGATACTCCTTACGCTGGAGGCTTCGTTCTTCGCGGTCGCCATCAACACGGTCTTTGGCTTGTGTGCCGCCTGGAGCCTCACGAAGTTCAAGTTCAAGGGGAAAAAGATTCTCGCGACGCTCATTGACTTGCCGGTGACGGTTTCGCCGATTATTGCGGGTCTCATTTTCTTGCTCACGTTTGGCCGCCAGAGCCCGATTTTCCCGCTGTTGCAGGATTGGGACATCAAGATTGTCTTCGCGGTGCCGGGAATCGTGCTTGCGACAATTTTCGTGACGTTCCCGTTCATTTCGCGCGAACTGATTCCGGTACTGGAATCGCAGGGAACCGACGAGGAAGAGGCGGCGGCGCTCATGGGTGCGAAGGGCTTCACGATTTTTAGGCGCATCACCTTCCCGCATATCAAGTGGGCGTTCCTTTACGGCGTGGTGCTCTGTGCGGCCCGTGCCATGGGCGAATTCGGTGCGGTGTCTGTCATTTCGGGCCACTTGCGCGGAAAGACCAACACGCTCCCGCTCCATGTGGAAATCCTTTTTAACGAGTTCCAGTACGTGCCCGCATTTGCGGTGGCGTCGATACTGGTGATGCTTGCCATTCTCATTCTGGTGGCAAGAAGCGTCATTGAACATAAGGGAAGAAAGAAATAGCCTTGAAAGGAGATTTTATGTACGTCGAACTCAAACATATCAACAAGCATTTCGGAAATTTCAAGGCCTCGGACGATGTGACTGTCGGCATCGAGAAGGGGAAACTCATTGGCCTTCTGGGCCCGAGCGGTTCGGGCAAGACGACGATTCTTCGCATGATTGCGGGGCTCGAGAACCCGGACAGTGGCGAAATCATCATCGACGGGAAGGTCATCAACGATGTGCCCGCGAGCAAGCGCGGCATCGGGTTCGTATTCCAGAGTTACGCCCTGTTCCGTTACATGACGGTCTTTGATAACGTGGCTTTTGGCCTCAAGATTGCGAAGAAACCCGCGAATGAAATCAAGGAACGCGTCCACGAGCTCTTGGAACTGGTGGGCCTTTCTGGCCTTGAAAAACGTTACCCAAGCGAACTTTCGGGCGGACAGCGCCAGCGTGTTGCCTTTGCCCGTGCCCTCGCTCCGAACCCGCAGCTTTTGCTCCTTGACGAACCGTTTGCCGCAATCGACGCGAAGGTGCGCCAGGAATTGCGCAGTTGGCTCAAGGGCATGATCCAGAAACTCGGTGTTACCAGCATTTTCGTGACCCACGACCAGGACGAAGCCATTGAGGTGGCCGACGAAATCATCATCACTAACCGGGGCCGCATCGAGCAGGTGGGCACGCCGTACGAGGTCTACAGCAACCCGAAAACAGCCTTTACGGCATCGTTCTTCGGGCAGCCCAGCATTTTCAGGGATTACGGTAACTTCCGCCGTTTTGACGTTCTCGAAAATGCGGAAAATGCAATTGTGCGCCCGGAATTCGTGAAGGTGACCAAGAAAACCGAAGTGCAGAAGTACAAGAATTCTGCAGAAGAAGGCATCGTGGAAGAAGTGGATTTCCGCGGTTACGGTATCGAACTGCGCGTCCGCGTGAACGGGGTCTTGCTTACGGCGCGGCGCTCCTTCGATCAGCCGAGAATCGAGGTGGGCGAAAAGGTGGATGTGTTCATCTATCGCATGTTCGTGACCCAGGGAGATGCAGCGACACTACTCGAGAACAAGTCGCTGCGTGAGCCGGTGGTGGTGATTTAAAAATTGCCGATTTTGGCTTCGTTATAGAAAAAACTGATAATTCCGCATAAAAATTAAGTATTGGACGGGGCTGAAATCCCGTTCTATATTTGGCTGCGGATAAAAAATGTACGGAGACATGCTGAATGGAATTTAATACTGCTTTATTGCACCAGAATTTTGGTAGCGACCGATGTAGCGGTTCTACGCTTGCGCCGATTTACCAGGTGAGCGCCTTTTCACAGGATTCTGCCGAAAAACTCGAAGCCGTGTTCAACAACAAGGCTCCGGGTTTTGCGTATACGCGCATCGCGAACCCCACGAACGATTCCTTTGAACGCCGCATTGCATCGCTCGAGAAGGGAATCGGCGCGGTGGCCTGCTCTTCGGGCATGGCCGCGGTGACTATCTCGCTTTTGAACATTTTGCACGCGGGCGACGAGGTAATTGCGAGCGCCGGGCTTTTTGGTGGCACTATCGACCTGTTCCACGACCTGGAAGCGTTCGGCATCACGACGCGCTTCGTTACCGAAGTGACTGCTGAAAGTGTCCGCGAGCAGTTGAACGAAAAGACAAAGGCGGTATTTACCGAGCTTATCGGGAACCCGAAACTGAACGTTGTTGACTTGAAGGCCGTCGCGGATGCTGCCCACGAGGTCGGCGTCCCGTTCATTGTCGATAGCACGACTGCAACCCCGTACCTTGTGCATCCCTTCGATTTCGGCGCGGATATCGTGGTGCATTCGTCTTCGAAGTACATTAACGGCAGCGGTTCTGCGATTAGCGGCCTCATTGTCGATAGTGGAAAGTTCCCCTGGGATTACGCCCGCTACAAGGGCCTTGAGGAATACAAGCATTTCGGCAAGTTCGCCTACATTGCGAAACTGCGCAATGGAATCTGGCGCAACGTGGGTTGCTGCGTTGCTCCTCAGACATCTTTCCTAAATTCGCTCGGGCTCGAAACTCTCGGCCTGCGCATGGATCGCCTGTGCAGCAATGCACTGCAACTCTCGGAATTTTTGCAGGGCTTTGATGATGTTTCTGTCAACTATCCGGCCCTCAAAAGCAGCCCCTATTACGACCTGGTGCAGAAGCAGCTTGGCGGCAGGGGAGGCGCAATCCTCACGATTGATGCGGGCACGAAGGAAAGGGCGTTCAAGCTGATTAACGGGCTCAAGTATGCGACCATCGCGACCAATATCGGCGATATCCGCACGCTGGTGATACACCCGGAAAGCACCATCTTTACGCACAGTTCCAAGGAACAGAAGGAACATGCGGGAATTTTCGAAGGGACTATCCGCGTGAGCATCGGTATCGAGAATATCGAGGATTTGAAGGAAGATTTCGAACAGGCTATAAAGAAGATTTAAACGGAGATGCCCGCCAGTTTATCCCGGACATGTTCCGGGACGGGCATGAAAAAAACGGAGACACAAAATATGGCAACGGATTATGCAACTCTTAAAAAGGGCGGTTGGATGCGCCAGAAGCAGAAGAACAACTTCTCGCTGCGCGTGCGCGTCGTAGGCGGAAACCTGACTGCCACCCAGCTCGCCAAAATCGCGGAAGTCGCCGACAAGTACGGCGAAGGTTATGCACATTTGACTTCCAGGCAGAGCGTCGAAATCCCGTTCATCAAGTTGGAAAACGTAGAAGACGTGAAGGCGGCCTTGGCCGAAGGCGGCGTGGAACCGGGCGTTTGCGGCCCCCGCGTACGTACCATTACGGCATGCCAAGGCGAAGCGGTTTGCCCTAGCGGATGTATCGACACCTACGCGCTCGCTAAGGAACTCGACGACCGCTATTTTGCCCGCGAACTCCCGCACAAGTTCAAGTTCGGCGTGACCGGTTGCCAGAACAACTGCCTCAAGGCCGAAGAAAACGACGTGGGCATCAAGGGTGCAATCAAGGTCAAATGGATCGAGGACAAGTGCATCGGCTGCGGGCTTTGCGCAAAGACTTGCCGCAAGGGGGCAATCAAGGTCGAAAACAAGAAGGTCATCTTCGACGAATCGCAGTGCAACTTCTGCGGTCGCTGCTACAAGTCTTGCCCCACAGACGCCTGGGAAGATACCCACGGCTATATCGTCTCCTTTGGCGGGCTTTTCGGCAACAACATCAACAAGGGCGAAACGATTATCCCCTTCATCGAAGACAAGCAAAAGCTGCTTGACATCTGCGATGCCGCCATCACGTTCTTTGCCGAGAACGCGAAGCCCGGTGAACGCTTCAAGTACACCATCGACCGCATCGGTCGCGACGTCTTTGCGAAGAAAATTACGGAGGTTTACAATGGCTGATACACAATTCAAGATCGACGATACCATCGACATTACCGATGTCGTGTGCCCGACTACTTTCGTGAAGGCGAAGGTCGCCCTCGAGGAACTGGAAGAAGGCCAAATCCTTTCTATCCGCCTGAACGACGGCGAACCGGTGCAGAACGTGCCGCGCAGCATCAAGGAAGAGGGACACGAAATCTTGAAACTTGACGACAACCAGGACGGAACCTACACGCTCATCGTGAAGAAGGTCGGAGACTAACCAAGGAGTATAAAATGATTATTACTGTTGCAGGAAACAAGAAAGAATACAAGGACGGCCTCACCGTCGCTGAACTGATTGAAGCCGAGAAGATTGATAACCCGCTTTACGTGACGGTTTCGGTGAATGAGGAATTTGTCGAAGGCGGGACGTTTGACAAGGCCGTGCTCAAGGACGGCGACAGCGTCGAGTTCCTCTACTTCATGGGAGGCGGCTGCTAATGGCTTTTACTAACGAACAGCTGGAGCGCTATTCGCGCCACATCATCTTGAAAGAGGTGGGTGCGAAGGGCCAGAAGAAGCTCCTGAACGCGAAAGTTCTCGTGATTGGCGCTGGTGGCCTCGGGGCCCCCGTGGCGATGTACCTTGCTGCAGCAGGCGTGGGCACCATCGGCATTGCCGATGCCGACGTGGTCGATCTTTCCAATTTGCAGCGCCAGATTATTCACGCTACGGCCGATGTGGGCAAGCCCAAAGTGCAGTCCGCAAAAGAGACGATGGAAGCGATGAACCCCGATGTGAAGGTGATTACGTACCACACCTTCGTGACGAGCGAGAACATCCTCGATCTCATCAAGGACTACGATTTCATCATCGACGGCACGGATAATTTCCCGGCGAAGTTCCTCATTAACGACGCCTGCGTGATGGCGAAGAAACCTTTCTCCCATGCGGGCATCATCCGCTTCCAGGGCCAACTCATGACGTATGTTCCGGGCCAGGGCCCCTGCTACCGCTGCGTGTTCAAGGAACCGCCTCCGAAAGATGCCGTGCCGACCTGCAAGCAGGCGGGCGTGATTGGCGCTATGGGCGGCGTTATCGGTAGCTTGCAGGCGATGGAAGCCGTCAAGTACATTCTCGGCGTGGGCAATTTGCTCACGGGCTACCTGCTCACCTACAATGCGCTCACGATGGAATTCCGCAAGGTGAAACTCCCGACGCATACCGAAGACTGCGCCGTGTGCGGCACGCACCCGACCATCACGCAGCTTATCGACTACGAGCAGGCGGTCTGCGATTTGAAACACTAGGCGGTGCGAATGATCACAATCTCAAAAGACAACTACGAAAAAATCCTCGCGCACGCCCAAAAGAACCTCCCCGAAGAGGCCTGCGGGCTGATTGCGGGACGCATTGAAGGTGGCGACAAGCATATCGAGAAGGTCTACCTGCTCACGAATATTGACCATTCGAACGAGCATTTTTCGCTAGACCCCAAGGAACAGCTTGCCGCCATCAAGGACATGCGTGCAAATGGCCTCTCGCCGCTGGGCAATTGGCATTCCCATCCGGAATCCCCTTCGCGCCCGTCGGAAGAAGACAAGCGCCTTGCCTACGATAGCAGGGCGAGCTATTTGATCCTTTCTTTACAGGACCGCGAACATCCGGTACTGAATTCTTTCCACATTGAAGGTGATATTGCCACGAACGAAGATCTCGTAATCGGCTAAAGATCTCCGTACAACGGTGCCTCCGGGGCTTCAGTGAAATTCCTGCCCTGGAGGCACTTTTTTTTGATTTTGGCGTAAAATCGCCGAAATCGCGTTGTTTTGGCTAACAACGGCTTTTTCCTCGCGATAGGTGAAATCGGGCAGCCCTTATTTATATTATACATGGTTGGTTGTGGATAGGTTGCACAACACATTAGGAGAACTGCATGAAAAACCTATCCGTATTTTCTGTCGCCTTGATGCTCGGCGCTTCGCTGGCGTCTGTTGCTACTGCGGCGGATAATCAAATCCTCACGGGAAATTATTTCGACGAGAGTGGAGCTTATTTTGGCCCCAGTTGCGAGAAGGACGGCTCGCAGTCGACGGGCGCCTTCTATACTGGCGATTACACGAGCCCGTTCAAGACCCTGCTCGGCAAGACCGACCAGGATATCCAGGACAAGCTTGACGAACTCTGGAACCATTACTTTGGCGGCCAGAACGACAAGACCGTGTATTACGAGGATAACGACGGCGGCTACATCGTCGATATCAACAACAACGACATCCGTTCCGAGGGCATGAGCTACGGCATGATGATCTCTGTGCAGACCAACCACAGGGAACAATTCGATAAGCTCTGGAAATGGGCCAAGAAGCACATGTGGAAGGACCCCTCCACGGGTGGCTCCGGCTATTTTGCCTGGCAGGCGAACCGCGACGGTTCCGTGCGTGACTGGGGCAACGCTCCCGATGGCGAAATCTACTTCATGATGTCGCTCCTGTTTGCGGCCCACCGCTGGAACGACGAGGGCTACATGAAGGACGCTCAGTCCATCCTAAAGGCCTGCTGGAAGGGGAACGGTCAGTCCCTGTATAGCGAGCAGTCCTACATTGCCACGTTCCAGCCGAGCGATGGCAACAACACCTGGGGCGATGCCTCCTATAGTTTGCCTGCATTCGTGGACCTGTTCTCCCGCTGGTCCACGACCAATACCGACAAGTGGCTGAAGGCGACGAAGGCCACCCGCGACCACATCTACAATTCTGCAAACCCGCAGTCGGGCCTGTGCAGCGACTACAGCAACTTTGACGGAACGCCGCACTATGCCTTTAGCGACAACTCCACCAAGTACGCTTTTGACGCCATCCGCTGCCCCATGAACTACGGCATGGATAGTTACCTGTTCGGCGTGGATATGGACCGCCAGACGAAGATTGCGAAGGTCATCACGGACTTCTTCGAGAGGGACGGCTACAGGCACGGCCACTTCAACTGGGACGGCACTAGCGGATACGGTGAATTCACTATCGGCCAGGCCGGTGCGAATGCCGTGGCGACCTACGCGCTGCTGGAAGAGGAAGACTACAAGGATTTGGTCAAGAAGGTGCTGCAGAAGGCCTGGGATTCGAAGCCCATTGTGGGTAGCCAGCGCTACTACGACGGCCTGGTCCACTACCTCGCCATGCTCCACCTGACGGGCAACTTCAAGATTTGGAAGGAAAAGCCCGAAATGGAAGCCGTGACGGTCGACAGCAACGCCTACAACGGTGTAACTTACGATTCCGCGACGACTTTCAATGCCTTTGAATCGTGCAAGCTCTACGAGGTGACGGTGACGGGCAAGAAGGCTGCGCCGGCTCCGGATACTATCGTCGATGGTGTTGCGATGTCACTTAAGTTGAACTCTGACATAAAGATACGTGCAAATGCAAATTTCATCTTTATCGAGAATGCACCTGCCGGTTCCAAGTTCACGGTATCCGACCTCAATGGTCGCGTGCTGATGAAGTCGAAAACGGAATCTGCGATGCACGAAGTGCGCCTCGGCAATAGGGGAGCGCTGCTCGTGATTGTCGGTAACAAGGCATACAAGGTAATGAAATAATTTTTCTTGACCGTGTACTTTTGCACCAGGGCGGACGTCATGTTCGCCCTGATTTTTTTATTTTTGGGTGGTTGAATTTTTGAATAATTGATAGGCAAAGAAGATGTTTAAAATTGGTTTTGATAACGAGGCGTACCTCAAGACGCAGTCCGAAAAAATTGCCGAGCGCATTGCAAAGTTCGGCGGAAAACTTTACCTGGAATTTGGTGGAAAACTGTTCGATGATCATCACGCGTCCCGCGTGTTGCCGGGCTTTGCGCCCGATAGTAAGATCCGCATGCTCGAAAAAATCAAGGACAAAGCGGAAGTTATCATCGCCATCAATGCGGGCGATATTGAGAAGAACAAGGTCCGTGGCGACCTGGGAATTACCTACGACCAGGACGTGCTCCGCCTGATTGACGCGTTCCGCGGTTATGGACTTTATGTGAGCTCTGTGGTGCTGACTCGCTGGCAAGAACAACCGAGCGCCATCGCCTACCAGAAGAAGCTGGAAGGACTGGGACTCAAGGTTTACCGCCATTACCCGATTGCGGGTTACCCGAGCAACATCCCGCTGGTAGTGAGCGACGACGGCTACGGCAAGAACGAATTTGTTGAAACTACCCGCGAACTCGTCGTGGTGACGGCTCCCGGCCCCGGGAGTGGCAAGATGGCCGTGTGCCTCTCGCAGATTTACCATGAGAACAAGCGTGGCGTGAAGGCCGGTTACGCGAAGTTTGAAACGTTCCCGATTTGGAACATCCCGCTGAAGCATCCGGTGAACCTCGCGTACGAGGCTGCTACTGCTGACCTGAACGACGTGAACATGATTGACCCGTTCCATCTGGAAGCTTACGGACAAACTACAATCAACTATAACCGTGATGTGGAAATTTTCCCAGTGTTGAACGCGCTGTTTACGCGCATCTTGGGTGAATCTCCGTACAAGAGCCCCACGGACATGGGCGTGAACATGGCGGGCAACTGCATTGTCGATGACGAAGCCGTTCGCGAAGCCGCCAAGCAGGAAATTATCCGCCGCTACTACAACACGCTTTGCGACGTGCGCAAGGGCAATGCGGAAAAGGACCAGATTTACAAGCAGGAACTCATCATGGAACAGGCGCAGATTAGCACTGCCGACCGTCCTGTGATTGCGGCTGCCGTGGAGCGTGCAGAAATAACCGGAGGTCCTGCCGTTGCGATTGAATTGGCCGATGGTGCCATCATCACCGGCAAGACTTCTTCGCTGCTCGGCGCCTCTTCTGCTGCACTGCTCGATGCGCTCAAGCATCTCGCGAAGATTCCCGACGAAGTGCGCCTGCTTTCGCCGATGGTGATCGAACCGATTCAGAACCTCAAGACCAAGCAGCTTGGCCACAAGAACCCGCGCTTGCATATGGACGAAGCCCTCGTCGCGCTCTCCGTGTGTGCGCTCACGGACTACAACGCGAAAATTGCCCTCGAGAAGTTGCCGGAACTCCGCCACTGCGAAGTGCATTCCAGCGTGATTCTCTCGCAGGTGGATGTGGGCGTGTTCCGCCGCTTGGGTGTGAACCTCACGACGGAACCAAACTACCAGTCCGGCAACCTCTACCACGGGTAAAAAAAACTGTCTAAGCGTCGCATAGCGGCGTTCTCGCCCTAACTCGCCGTACTTAGTACGGCTTCGGGGCTGCGGCCTTGCTCTGCTCGCTTATCCAGTTTTTTTTTTGACAAATGTTGTTGGAATCCGACACGAAAAATTAAGAAGGCCGCGATTTCGCGGCCTTCTTGCTTTTATGTCATTGCGAGAGTGCAACGCACTCGTGGCAATCTCTGACCTTATTTCACGCTGGCGGTCAGCAGCTTGGTAATTGCTGCAACATATTCAGCCGGGTTCGGGAGCGGAGAGCCTTCGGCAAGCAGAGCCTGACCGTAGAGGGCCTTCGGCCAATCGCCCAGGTCTTCGTTCGCTTCGGCCTTCTTCTTGAGCATTTCGCAAATCGGGTGCGTCGGGTTGATTTCCAGAATGCGCTTGGACTTCGGCAAGTTCTTCTGGCCCATG
>JAGAAW010000023.1 GCA_017615055.1 Fibrobacter sp. | reverse complement strand
TCTCACCTCAGCTTCTTGCCGCAGGGCAAGGTCGAGGCGAAGAAGCGCGTGCTCGCCATGGTCGCCCAGATGGACAAGGAAGGCTTCGGCAACTGCACGAACCTTTACGAATGCCAGGCAGCGTGCCCGAAGGGTATCACCGTGGATTACATCGCCAAGATGAACCGCGAATACCTCGGCGCAACGATCACCTACGCCGAAAAGGTTTACGGCAAGGACTAATTTTAAATTCTGACCAAACCATTCAAAAAGGGGCCGCAGTGATGCGGCCCCTTTTTAGCATCGTTATGTGCCTGAACCCACTAAAAGATATGTTTGCTTAAAAAACTTTCTTGGTTTTAGTGTTTTTTTTTACAAAGCAATCCTTTAGGTAAATAATATGTTATATTAGTTATGCTATGAAATGCTCGAAAAAGCCCTCTTTATACTTATCATTATTGTTGGGAATCTTGTTGTTCCCGGAGCTCCTTCTGGCCCAGCAGGTCAAGGATGTGCGCTTGACTTATCTGTGGGATGTGACCCTCTCCATGAAGGGGTATAACGGATCCCCGGATATCTATGAAAAAGTCGTGAATGCGATGGCAAAGGACATTGAGTCCATTACCAACGAGCGGACCGAAATCGTAGTGGTTCCTTTCCAGGATAGTGAAAAGCTCGATGAATGGAGGCAACCTGCAACGCAGGAGGGCAAGTCGGCCCTCATAAAGAAAATCAAGGAATACAAGAACGATAAGGTGACGAATACGAATATCTCGGCACCCATATTGCATTCCATTGACAAGATCTTTTCTGCGGACCGTATCGATGTTATGAAACTCATGACTGATGGCGACGATAACGTGGACAAGAAAAAACTTGAAAGGGTCTTGGACTCCTGGTGCGAGATGGCAAAGTCAAAAGATGTGTTCGGCTACTACATCATGCTAACGGACGCCGCCCGCAAGGGTGAGGTCCTTATTCGCGAAAAGGAAATCTGCAGATTTGAAACAGTCCAGGGAATCGACATCGATGCGATTGTTTCATTGACTCCGCAAAAGAGCGTTGCACATAATCTGCGTGACGGCTTTGAAAATGATGTCGTTGTCAAGTTTGCCCCCAATGACGGTGCAGGGCGTGTTCCCGAGGGCTTTAAGGTTCTTGTGCGTAGCGAGGACAATCCGTATGTGGACGTCGATGCCGTTGCTGAACTTGGTAGTGATTTTACCATTCGCTTTAAGCCCGAATTCAAGATGACCCAGGATGAATTGAAGGATTCTCTGCCGGTAGACCACAACGAATCTGTTTCGCTGAAGTTTATCCCTGCGGTGGGGATGGATAAGTCGCCTTATTCCCTGATTCGCATCTTGGATGTTCCTGTCAAGATGATTCTGGTCAATAAACCCGAGAAAACAATGAGGTTCTATGTTCGCTAATTTGCTTCGCTTCTTTGCGGTGTTTTTTATAGCGGTGAATCTTGTTGGTTGCACTGCTGAACAGAAAGATATTATTGCCTGGGGCTCCACTGAGGAGTATGATGACTTCCTATGGGAAAAGTTCATTCCGGATACGTTGACCCATACGATTGCTTTTGAATTTAACAAGGATGCCCAGAGGTATGGCTCTGCGGTAACCTTGGGCGTGTTCAAGAGGAACGACAATGGCAAGTTTGTGCCGGTTGACCCTGCGGAACTTGAGATTTTCGTGAACGGGGCTAAGCAAGAAAATATTCGGATCACTCCGGATAAGGAATCCGTGAAGGTCGGTTTTGTCCTGGGGCGCGCTGCGGAGGCTAAAGCTCAGCACTGGTATTTCCGTGTTGTCGATATGGGAGGCATGGACCGTATTAATGACATCGAGGCGGCGGACCTTAAGAGTGACGACGCCGTCCTAGGCGAGATTGTCGTAGTAAAGAAACATATATGGAATCCGGTGGCACTAGTCCTGTTCTGGATATTAATTACACTGCTTGCCCTGCTGCTGCTCTGGTTTAGCATGGGGCGGAATCAGGTATATCCGAAGTTTAGGGGAGGCTCTATCGTTATTGAATACGGGAAGGGAGCCTTCTATAAGGTTGTTAAGGTGGGTGGTTGCAAGAAGCTTGTCTGCACAAGGGGTTCCAAGCCGGAATCGGCCTTGTCGCAGCTTTTCACCGGCAAGGTTATCTATGTAACGGATAAGCTGGGCCCCTGGGTTTCCGATGTTACGTTTGAACCTGCAACAAGAAGGCGCATTCGCCTGCGGTACAAGACTGCCGATTTTATCGCGGATTCGAATTTGTTGAACAAGGGCGAAGTCTATAACCTTAAGTCGATTTCTGACGGAACCGAAATTAAGTTGACAATTCAGTAAGAGTTTATAACAAAGAGGATTGCATTATGGCAAAGACAAAAATCAAACGCTGTCTCTTCATTGGCTTGGGTGGTACGGGTATGACCGCCTTGCTCCAAACCAAGAAACGTTTCCTTGAAACCTATGGCGAAGTCCCGCCTATGATCAAGTTTTTGGGGGTGGATACCGATGGCGGTGCCTACAACAAGACTCCTCTGAAGACAATTGACGGGAAGAAAGTGGAATTGTCCAATGACGAAAAGCTGCCGATTCAGGTGGAAAATCCCATGGCAATCTATGAACGCAACAAGGACAAGTTCTCCTGGTTGCCGGTAAGGAATACCCGTGCGCTAAAGTCTATTACTGCTGGTGCAGGGCAGATTCGTACCAATGGTCGTTTTGCCTTGACCGTCAACAGGGACTACGCCAAGAATCGCCTGGCTGAGGCCATCGCCAACCTGACAAATGCGACCATCCATGACAATCCGAAATACGAATCCATGGACGAATCGCCCAACATTGAAGTTCACATGGTTTTCTCCATTTGTGGCGGAACGGGCTGCGGCACGTTCATCAATATGGCGGGCCTGGTTAGGGAAGTGCAGAAGGATTGTACACTGACGGGTTATGCAGTGCTTCCTGATGTGTTCAAGCTGATGTCGCAGTCCGGCATGGCTCAGGTAGGCCCCAATGCCTATGGTGCCCTGATGGACTTGGATTACTTGATGAGTCTGGAGGGCTCCGATTCCGTGACGCTCCAGTACCTGAAGGAACCCTACCAGATTAAGGGGTATCCGTTCAATGCCGTGTTCCTGATCGATAACAAGACTAGGAATAGCGATACCTACAAGACCGTTGATTCCTTGGCCGAAATGATTAGCCTTGGCTTGGTCACGTCTGCAGGTGCATTGGGCAATGCGTCGGCAAGTGTTAGCGATAACCTGGAAAAGCGCATTGGTGCGGGAACCTACAACATCAAGGACAAGGTGGCGTGGGTTTCGGGCATGGGTGCCTGCGAAGTCATCTACCGTGGAGGCCGTCTTGGCGACGTGTATTCCACGAAGGCCGCAATGAGGCTTATTGACGGCTTGATGAATTCCGATGGCGATGCGAACATGGTCGCAAATGGCTGGATCGATTCCCCTGAAGTGAACATCAGGGAAAACGAGGGCAATGACCATCTGATCGATACTATCATGGATGCAAAGCCGAAGTTTGACTTTGAAATCGAAAATGAGAAGAACGTAGAAAGTGAAGTAGCCTCCTATAGGGCCCGTACCAAGGAGACGGAAGAATCGTTGCAGAAGGTGCGCAAGAGTATTTCTGAGCGCCTTCAGACGAACCTAGATAATCTTGTCAAGAAAACGCTTGACACGAAAGGCGGTATTGGCCTGGCAGGGAAGGTGCTGGATTCCATTATCGCCCAGGTAAACATTTTTGCACGGGAAATGGAAGACGAAAAGAAGGCTCTGATAGACAACCTACCTCACCTTGAGCAGAATGTGAAAACATTTGTTGCAGATGTGATTCGAATCAGCAATAAGTGGATTGTTAAAAAAGGCCTAACCGCCGCAAAGGAAGATGTTTCTACGAGTGTCAACCAGTTGGTCCGTCAGGAGCGTGAAATCCAGCGCCGCTCTATTGCCAGTGCAATTTTTGCAGAACTTCTGGGCATGCTAGAAAAATCGAAGAATGATGTTTCTGCAATCAATGCTGCTGCCAATGCCGCTTACGGGCTTTTGAATGGTCGGTTGACCGACCTGCAAAACCCTGCGCAAGGCTCTGAAGCGAAGTCCAGGTTGTTCCAGATTGACCTGACCGACAAGACGGTTACAAGCATCGAACTCAAGCCCGAAGAAGCCGAGGTTACCGAATTCCTGAAGGTTCTGAATGGCGATGGGAAGATATTCTCCGTGTTCAGCCAGAGTGCGGAATCCGTAGTCAACTCGCTTCTCGCCTATACGGACAAGCTTGAATCGGTAAAGAAGTTCAAGGAAAAGTCCGTTGAAGATGTGATCAATGAGCTTTCTGAAGAGAAATTCCAGAACCTGCTTGTTCTGATTAAGGACAAGTCGCAGATTCTTGCCCGTTATGACAGGCAGGGGTACAATTCTGATGACGAACCCCAGGATGCCTACTACATCGGTGTCCCCGAAAAAGGGAAGTCCAGGTTGGAAAAGGACGACGCGTTCAAGAAGACCATTACGGAAAACCCGGATGTCACCTTCACGAGTATCGGCATGCGTGACCGCATTATCGCCTATCGTGTAACGGGTGTGTACCCTGCATACACGCAGACGTCAATCATGCGCTACGAAGAGGAATACAAGAAGAACCAGGATAACGAATCCCGTCCCAGTTCTCACTTCGACGACGACATGCTGCTGAAGATGAAACGCGAGAACTGGAGCCTTATGCCCAAGGAAGCGGATGAAGACGACATCATGGATGCTTGGGTCAAGGGCTTTATTTTCGGCTTGATTCGCCATGAAGGTGAATTCTACGAATACAAGAGCGAAAAGGAAGGGAACCCGTTGGATGACTACTGGGTCAGCATGGGTACCAAGTACCGTGATGAAGCATACGACTTCTTCAAGAAGGTGCGCCCCATGGATGAATTCAACAATTTCATTAGTAATGAGTTCAGTGCCAAGGGTGAAGAGAAAATGGCTCAGTTCCTTGCCGAAGCCAAAAGCAAGTATTATGACTTGGAAACTGGTAGGGGCTTGAGCGGTGTAAACATCAAGGCCTCTGATCTCAAGATGAAAGAACACAAGAAAATCGGCGACCTGGTCAGTAAGGAATTGAAACTGGTAAAGAATCTGTAGTCGAGGTTAAATATGCGTCACACGCTTTTTGTTGTGCTTGGTGAGAACATCGAGCCGATGGTCCTTGGTATTCGGGGATATGTAGATAATGCAAAGATGGGTGTCGGCGCATATTTCCGTATTCTGCATTATAAGGAAAAAGACGAAATAGGGATTTTTGAACAGTGCCAGGCTGGATCCCTGAGTGAAGTGTGCAGGATTGACAAGGATGGTCGTGAAGCTCTGCTGCAGAACTTCTTCGAAAAGTGCCAAAGACAGCAGGTGACTGCCGATAATCCCGGAGATTCTCCGGTAAGGGCACTGCATGTCTGTTTTGTGTTGCCGACACATGAATCAAGGAGCTTGGCTCAGCTTCAGGAATTCCTTAAGGTCATTGACAACGTTCGTGCAAAGGAAAAGCTGAAGTTCCAGGTGGACCTGTTCCTGTTCGCATCGGACATGGCATTCCTTTTTGAGGACATTTCTGAAGCATCCTTGGCAAAGAAAAAGGATGAATTCAGGAAGACCTCGGAAAGCGTGATCCACCAGCTTGTCGAAATCAAGAAAAGTAAAGATGATTTCTCGATTATCCTGATGCAGAACAGCAATGCCAAGGGTGCGTCCCTGAATTTGACAGCACATTCTTTGGCTAAAATCATGGGTGAATACGCCCTGCTTGCCGTTTGCAAGTACGATACGCTTTTCCCTCCAGCGGCGGTGCCTGTTGATCGCCCAATCTACGCATTGGGACTTTCCGTTCTGGAATTCCGTGAAGACAAGGCTACTAAAGAGATTGTACGCCAGGCTTGCCTGGAAATCTTGAACAGGGAAAACGTATCACAAAATAAAGTCGATGTCAATAAGATTATCTCGGATATCGTCAAGAAGGTTCTGCCGCCGCATTTGCGGATGTTCTCGCATATTTTTGAGAAGTCGGTAATGCCGCTCCTGGAGCAGAAGAAAAGCCAGGAACAGATTATGGCTGCGGTGACTCCGGAGATAAACGAGAAACTGGAAAGCCTCAAGACCAAGTGCCTCTCGTTCTTTGATGACGACAAATACAGCCTGCCCGAAAAGGAGGCCGCTCTTTCGAAGTTGCTCGGAAATGATGACCCGATTTTTGAAGGAACTCCGTTTGACCGTAATCCGCCCGTTTTTGAGGACTGCTTTACTGACGCCATTGATTTTTATGTAAAGGCTAATGCGAAACTAAAACAAGACGATGACTTTGAGGAATATGCCTTGTTGCCTACTGCAGAAGACGTAGAATCTTTCGGAGCATTGCGCGGAATTATTAAGGAAAACGAGGAAACGATTCGTCAGGAATCGTCTTACATTCGCAAAAAGACTATAGAACTGGATGCGACAAACTCGCTCCTTGCTAAGGAAAATGGTGAAGAGCAGAATGATGACTCGTATGAGGTAAACCTTGACAAAGATAGCGGAATTACCCGTTCCGTGATGATTTCGCAAAACATTGAAGAAAAGAAACAGAGCATTGAAGCTGCAAGGAATTCTCGCAATACCCTTGACACCTTAAGTGAATACATTGTCCAGACCTTGGGCGATAGCAAAGTTAGGGACAAAGTTTGCGAGGGCTTGCAAAAGAAACTGGAAAAAGACCGGCTAAATCTGGAAAATGAAAAAGCGCAAAAAGAGCAGGATCGGCTTTCGGTTCTTAGAGAGATAGATGCAAAAAGGCGTCTACTTATTGGGCGCTTTGCCTTGTCGTGGGCTGGATATGCTTTCGCGATGACGATGGCGTGCATCATTAATGGTTCTGTAGATATCCTGACCAGCAAGTTCTCGTTAATAACCTATGCGGTAGTGTTTATCTCCATATTGGCGTTTTCTTTCATCCTCCATAAGATTAAAAGGGAACGTGAAGAAGCAGATGAGTACTACAGGGGTGTCCTTGGTAAAAAGGCGAAGCAAATAGACGACCTTTTGAAGGAAAAGGAGGTCGTGAAGCTGAGGGGCCATATTGCAGGCATGTTTATAGACCGAAGGAATATCCTTTCGGCTGAACTAGAAAAGAAGAATATCGATATTCGTGATATGGTGAATCGCCTTAGGGACTGGCGTGCAACCCTGTTGTCGCAGGTGATGGACGGCGGTGGGGTAGGCCAGTTTATCTCGTTGGTGATAAAGACCGGACTTGAAAAATTCTTCAAGAAGCAAAAGGGCGTTGTCACAGCCGGAGTGTTCCTGCACCGCATTCTTCGTGATGGGGTCTTTGCGGAAGATGATGGCTTTGCAAAATTGCTCGACATGCTTACGCAGGGTGTTAAGTCGAAACTGCAAAGCCAGTTCGGAAGCTTTAGTGCATACCAGTTTATGGAGAAAAAGGCGGATTACGACTATTTAGGCCATGATGACGTGGATGTCAAGCACGTGCTGAGCCAGATGGACGAATTGTCGGAAGTGTTCCTGATAAAGCGGGACCTTGCTGAATCCGATGCAAGGGATTATGCAAAGAAGATTCTCTTTATAAGCAAGCCGCAAGACGAAAATGGCGAATATTGCAGGGACTGCTTCCTGGAAAGGCCGAATGTCGAGAATTATGAATTCCCGAACAAGGCGACGCTACTCCGATTGGAAGCTCTGTCTGAAAACGAAATTGCAATGATGGAAGGTTAAAATGCCGAACGAAGAACTTGGTAATGAAGAAAAGAAAACGATTGTTGGTGAAGAACAACAGCAACAGCATATAAATGCCCTGAATTTCTTGCAGTCGCAGATTGCCAAGTACTATGGCAATGATGGCATTCTTTCTTCTAAAGAAAAAGAAGAATTGGAAAAATTGTATGGCACGCTGGGGATAAAGAAAGACCAATACGACAGACTTGTAGAAATTGCCAAGGATGAAATTCGAAACTTCAAGAAGTTTGATGTTGTCAGCTATCTTTTGGAGCGAGAAGATAAGATGAAGCTGTACTCGGATGCAGAGAGGCTTTCTATCCGTATATCTCGTGTGGAACGCTGGATATCGGAATTGGAAGATATCGTAAATCCTCCTGATGATGAGCCAACAAATAAAAATGAAATCCTGATTGACAAAATGAATAAAATCATTAAATGGTATGATCAGGAAATGTTTGTTGAAACGAATATAGACAAGGATTTGAAGGAAAATGAAAAAAATAACGAATCAAATGATGAGATGGTGAAAAATGAGATAAGTGATTTTATAAACGAAGAAAAGAATTTGGATTGGCGATTTTATTGCAAGCAAATCTTGTTAAAGAAGCTGAATGATGAAACAGCTGATGTGTCTTTGGAACCGGATTTGAACGAAATATATGAGACCATTAGAAAGGGAATACATGACGGAACACTGAATCGTGTTTGGCAATATAAAGATTTAGATGATGCGTTGGATGATGAAAATATAGATGTAACGATTAGTGTTGGAAAAATGCCTATAAAGAAGGCTTTTGTTAAGGCCGTGGCGTCGTATACAGATAATGCAAATATTGAAAAATCATTAAGTGTCGAAGAAAAGAAAAGACTCGGCGAGATTAGGTCGAGAATACGCCAATACTCAGATTTGAAAAAGTTGTTTAGAAAGAAAGGGTATACGGAGTCAAAAACGGAAGTTGATTTTGAAAAACATTGGGGAGGCTGTTTAAGCTATGTCTTGGTAGTCTTGTTGGTGCTGTATGTTGTTGATACTTATTTCTTCGAGACTCTTGACTTGATTCACAAGATTGTGAAAAGTGAAGAAACCCTAGTTGATTCGCGAGACAGTACGGAATATAAGACCGTTGAAATTGATGGTGTTCGCTGGATGGCGTATAATTTGAACTACGATACCAAGGACAGCAATAGTGTTGAATCTAAATTACCGAAGAACGGTGGACGGTTCTATAGTTGGGACCACGCTATCAATGTGTGCCCAACTGGTTGGCGTTTGCCGACTTTGACTGAATGGAAAAAAATGGTTGCTGTGTTTGGCGGAGATTCTTCTGCAATAATGAACTTGAAATCACGGTCTTGGGGTGGTGTTGACTCTGTGGGCTTTTCTGCTTTGCCTGCGGGGCGTTATAACGCTCAAACTCATGCGATTAAGGACTCTGACAAGGGTGCAAGTTGGTGGACTTATACAATGGAAAATGAAAGAAAGATTTTTGTAGTCGGATTCGGGACCGAAAAAAATGAAATAAACTTCCATTCTGAGAATAACGGATCGTTTCACTCTGTTCGATGTGTAAAAATCAAAGAAAACGGAGTTCCTTATATTCCATATCCTCAAGATCTTGAATGGGAGAAAAAAACGTATTTGAATGGTAAAGTTGTTGGCTTCAAAGGCGAAAATGTGCCAATCATTCGCTTGAACGGAAAGCCGACGGTTTTTTATGATAGTAGCATGTTTGTTGATGCGAATAAAGGGAAGGATGAAAAACTTGTTTTCCCTGCGGATGCGAGTGTTGAAGGTATTCGCATTGATGAAATTGTGTATAAAAAGAGTGGGGGCGATTGGATAAAGGACGCTTTATGGAGAATGGATAGCGTCAAGGTGTCGCAAAGGTGTCTTGTTGTTGATCTAGAAACGAAGCAGGATACAATATGTAATGTTACCTATCGTACGCTTGTGGGTGCTGATTCCGTTCTTGCAAAAACATCATGGTCACATTCCTGCGAAACACTTTCTGAAGGGGACATCTATCAGTTTGATTTCCACTATATTGTTTACAGAAAGCAAGAATGCAAAGATGATTGTTCTGCTGTAAATGCCGCCTTGTCATATAAGCTTGATAGGACAGAGATTTATGACAAGTGAAAAGAAACCAAAGACTAGTGTTATAAAATCTAAAGAAAAATTGGATTTTATAGGGAATCTTCTACAGAAGAGTTCTGTCCTTTTTCTTGTATCCTTTGTTTTTCTATTTATTCTGTGTGTCCAAGGAAATGCAAAAGAGAATCATTTTTCGGAATTTCTTTCTTGTGCTTCAATATTTCCGAATTGGCTACTGAAACAGATTTTTGAATTGGCATGGCCGCCAAGTATTGCAAATATATTTTGCTTGTCGTTTAATCTCAGCTTTTTGGTTTTTGCTTGTTGCCGTTTGGGAATTTTAATTTATTTTGTGAAAAAATTTGTACGGTTTATTTTTCTGGTATGGAAAAATCACGGTAAAGCGCATTGGCAAAACCAGAACGAAATAGGTAAGGACGTCATAAAACGAATATCGTCGGTTGTCAATGATTTATGCACGCATAAGGCGAAGTATCTTGCAAAAACACGTACTGTCATTATTTGTCTTGGTTCTGCTTCATGGCTGCTATATGCGATTTTCAGAAATTCCAGTATTAATACCTATATTTGTGATTTTATCAATGGCGTTATTTATTTGTTCTGTCAACAGGATAATTGGGTAAATGTTAAATTTTTGACAGAAATTTCCCTTTGGGGAGGTCTTTTTACTGTATTTTTCCTTATCTTAATAGAACTAATTCTTGTTTCGGGGTGGGATTACTTCCGATTTGGTAAGAGCGGATTTTATAAAGGGGGAAAGCACTGGTATGAAGAAGAAAAAAAGTATTTAGTTGAGGGTGATTTTAGCTTTAGTGGAAAGCTCTTATTTAATGTTTTACATTTTCCCCAAAATGTAATTGTAAAAATTATCATAATACTAGTATGGGTGCTTTTTATTCCGCCACTATTTTTGTTGACGCTTCCGATTGTTTTTGTGGGGTGGTTGTTTAAAAAACCGTATAATTGGCTATCTGGGCTAACAAAAAAGGTTTCTGCGAAAAAACGTAGTTTTAAAATTGGGTCAAAACAGATAGATGTAAGGCCGTTTAAATGGCTGCATCCTTTGGTTGAATGGGTCTTTAAAGACTTGTTTGAAGTGCGACTTAAAACTGTTGAGGATTATAAAAAGCTTGTCCTGGACAATATATACCAGGCATATATTCTTTTTCGTTATAACTCGCTCGGTTCTCGATTAGTTTATTGGGTAATACTTGTTTTTGTGGGATTGAATATAAAGTGTCTTTTAGATGGGAATGTCCCAACATGGAGTTATTGGTGGACAAATAATTCATGGATAGGTAATTTCATAAGGTCTTCGACGGTGCTAAAAACGTATTTGTGCAATCCGTTAGATAATTTGTCTTTCTTGCTGCTCTTTGGATTGATTGTTGAAAAAGGTGCCCGTAAGGCCTTTATAAAGAGTTTCTTGTATGAACGTATTAATATGTTCATTGTAGTTATGAGTACGGTTGTGGCTGTCCTGCTGGTACTTTCAAATGTGGCCGAAAAGGGTTTTGTGGCGAGTCTCCTATTTTTCGATGCCCTGTTTACCGTGATATTCTTGATAGAAATCGGAATAAAGATATATGAGGCTGGTCAAAAGTTCTTCTTTAAGGAAAATGTTGAATGCAAATTGACATGGTCTAATCTTGACAAATGGAATATCTTGGATGCTAGTGTAGTTCTGGCGTCTATTACGTCATTTTTTATGCTAAAAGATGAATATCAGCTCCTTTCCGGAATGTACGCGATGATTATTTTAAGGATTATCCGCCTTTTGAAACTTGTACGTTTGCTGAGACTGTTTAAAAAGTATCTTGCCAACTTGTGGGAAGGTGCAAAGCATGCTATGATAAAGTCTATCCCAATTATTATAGTGTTCGCTATTCTTATGTTCTTTATGGGGTTCGGTCTTTATTGGGCTTCAGATCATCTAAATATAGGGCGTGTGTATTTCAAGGATCCTATAACGTCTGTTGTTTCGTTGTTTCAGTTGTTTACTTATGATGGATGGACCAAGATCCCAAATGATGTCGCTGGTCAATTTGTTGAGCGTTTTCGTGATGAAGGTTATTGGTGGATTGATACTGCTGTCCGTATCGGTTTCTGTGCGCTTGTCTTTGCGGGTGGTATCGTCGGTGTGGCGTTGTTGAATTCTGTGTTTGTTGATGGTATGATGCTGCGAGACAAGAGCGAAGCCGATCAGGTGCGCCGTTTGAATGATTTGAGCAAAAAAATCGAGGAAATCAGCACGAAACTCGATGATATTGAAAAGCGACGATTGCAGGGCTGATGTATGAAAATGTATCAGGTCTCGACACTGCAAGCCTTGATGCTTGGGTACACGAATCCGGTAATCACGGTCGCGGAACTGCTGAAGCATGGCAATATTGGGCTTGGTACGTTCAAGAATATCGATGGCGAAATGATTGTCCTTGATGGTGTCTGCTACCGCGCAAAGGATGACGGGAATGTCGATGTTGCTGAAGGTGACCGCGGTGTCCCTTTTTCGACAGTCTGCTATATGGATGAAGTCGAACCCGTCGAGTTTGGCGAATGCAATAGTGTCGAAAGCCTGAAGAATGAGTTGAACAACATTGTTGATGCTCATTTCGGGCTGAACAGCATGCACATGGTAAGGATTGAAGGCGAGTTCGAGGTCGTTGATGCACGGTCCGAATCTGCCTATAGATCGATGCATGTCTCCTTGAAGGCCATATTGCAAAAGACGCAGAAGGCCTTTAAGTTCCAGAATATAAGGGGCACGTTGGTAGGGGTCTTTTTCCCGGACTACATGGACGGCATCAATGCGGCCGGCTGGCATTTCCATTTTATCTCGGAAGACCGGAAAAATGGCGGCCACGTGTTTGAAATCGTGATGCTACAGGGGAAGGGGCACATCTCTAAGATAAATTCCATAGAGCTTAAGCTCCCGGATGAGCCTGCCTTTGATACCTACTCGCTGAAGCAGGCTTCCAACTCAGAAATTGCAGATGTCGAGCAGGGAAATTCTGCCGGATAATTGCTCCGAAGGAGCGCATGCACTAACACACTGACACGTTGTTTAATGTAAGCAACGTGTGTTTGTGCATGTTGGGAGGGTCTTAGGGAGGAGCCGTCGTACGAGCCCCGCCCTTGTCTCATTTCGGGATTAAGGTCCTGCCGTCCGAACAATAGAATGATGTGAGCGAACCTTCCATATAGAGGTTGTTCATGTCGCATGTCTCGGCAATCTCGCTGATTTTTTGCCGAACCTCGTTCCATGCCTCTATGGTGGCGTCGTCACGCTTGCCCAGGTTGTCCTGCAGGTCCTTCGCAATCAGTGCCTGTTCGACAATCTGTTTTTCGCAGTCGGTGTAGTTCTCGTTCGTGAATTTCTCGGTGTCGAAAACCGGGTCGCAGTCATCGGAATAGTCATAGGGGTCTTCGCCGCCGTATGCGCAGGCGATTGTCTGTATGGCAATGGAAGAAAGGAGCAATTGTGCCCAGTATTTTCGGATAAACTTGATGGGATTGCCGATTCTTGCGCCGTTCCCCCAGAAAAGCGAACAGGCGAATACGCTGATGTGCCTGAGTAGTTTTCTCATGATAATTTCCTCGATCCTATGAGAAAAAATACAATAAATACAGAAAAAAAGATGAGGTTTATCGAAAATAGTTTATATTTATGGGAGGAGAAAATATGAGAAGAGTTCTAATTTGCATTTTTGCGCTGCTATTGGCGTCAATGGCCTTCGCAGGAGAAGGTTCCCAGGATAAATCCCATTATTTTGGCGGGCGTTTTGCCTTTGGATTTGGCTATGTGTGGGATAACGAGCCGGTAAAGGGCACGTTCGGCTCGGCAAAGGATGGTGTCTCAAAAAATAGTCTAGGCGGTGGACCCGGATTTAACCTTGGACTTGGTGCTTCGTATTGGTTCCATCTGAACCGTATTATCGGTTTTGTGGGCGAGGCTGAATTCAGGTGGGGCTATATCATTCTAGATAGTGATGCCTATAGCCTCGCGCCAGAAGATGAATACGACGATGAAGTGAATTTCACATTGGATGAGTATGGTTTTGTGTTCCCGGTATTGGTACGCTTTTTCCCGACACCGAAGTTCTATCTGGAGGCAGGTCCCCAGTTTAACTTGAATCTGGGCGGCTCCATTAGTGACGAGAATGCCGATGAATCCTCTGACTTTGATGTGGAAGGTTTCGGCTGGGCGCTTGTCCTGGGTTTTGGATGCCCTACGCTAAGCAATGGAAATGGGCTCACTTTTGGAGTTCGTTTTGTCATGGACATGACCCGCATCGAAAAGGACGGAATTGTTGAAATGACAAAAGGGGCCGCTTACCGAGAAGCGTCCCCTATGAAACTCTGGAGCCTGCAATTTAGCGCTACGGTCTATTTCCTGTAGAGTAGTCGACTAGAAAATCCCTAGCGGTACTGTGCACTCCAGCGGCGCTTGAAGCGCGGCTCGTCCAGCACTTTTGCCCAGATGAATCCCCTGCGCACGTCGGCAAGGCTTCTTGTCGAAACGAGCGGGGCACGGCGCGGCTTCGGAGCGGTTCCGTCTTCTGTGTCGCTTGAGGTTTTCGTGGCGGAGAATGCCGCGGCACTTTCCCTTGCAGATTTTGCACGGCCTTCGAGGCTGTTCAACTTACGCTGGCGTTCCAGTTCCTGTTGGCGCGCCTGTTCCGCTGTGGTGTCGGCGGCAGATTCTTGCGGTTCTGCAAGTTCTTCCACCTTCTGCTGCGGTGCAGCTCGTCTTTCGCGGTTGAGCAGGTTGTCCAGTTCGTCTAGGTCATGCACCAGCACGTCGCATTCACCGTCGCCCATGTCGCGCCCAATAATACGGTGCTTCTGGAGTTCGTTGAATGCTGAGATGGCGTCGCCTTCGCTCAAGTTGAATTCCTCTATGAGGAACTCGACATCGACGACATCCATCTCGATGACGGCTTCGGCCACTTCGCGGAATGTTACCGGCTTGCTCGGGTCGCGCTGCCGTTCCACGGGGGGAGTGGGTGGCTCGATATTCCCCTGCGCGGCTTCCCGCTGGGCATTCTCGAACTGCTGGATAAGATCCTGCAGGGAACGCGGGGGCTGAACTTGCGGCTCCTGCGCTTCTTCCTCAGAATCTTCCGCGTGATCGCTATCGTAATCATCTAGATCGGCTGGGGGCAGTTGCTTCTGCTCCCTTGATTTCTTGACCTTGTTCTCGAAGATCGCGATAATGACTGCGATTGCTAGAAAAATGAGGGTTTCCATATTGCCCTACAGTAGCTTACTTGGCCTCGGGAGCGTTGCCGATTTCCTTACGCATCTGCGTGTCGGCTTCGATATTCTTGAGGTTGTAGTAGTCCATCACGCCAAGCTTGCCGTCGCGCAGTGCGGTTGCCATGGCCATCGGGATTTGGGCTTCGGCTTCCACGAGCTTTGCCTTCATTTCCATGACCTTGGCCTTCATTTCCTGTTCGGCAGCGAATGCCATGGCGCGGCGTTCTTCCGCCTTTGCCTGTGCAATCTTCTTGTCGGCTTCGGCACGGTCGGTCTCGAGGATAGCGCCAATGTTCTGGCCCACGTCCACGTCGGCAATGTCGATGGAAAGGATTTCGAAGGCGGTGCCGGCGTCGAGGCCGGAGGCGAGCACCTTCTTGGAAATCATATTCGGGTTCTCGAGCACTTCCTTGTGGCTTACGGCAGAACCGATGGAAGAAACGATGCCTTCGCCAACACGGGCGATAACCGTCTCTTCGCCGGCGCCACCGACGAGTTTCTGGATGCTGGCGCGCACGGTAATACGGGTAATGGCGTGTAGCTGGATACCGTCAAGTGCCACTGCGGAAACCTTCGGGGTCGTGATGACCTTCGGGTTCACGGACATCTGCACGGCCTCGAGCACGTTACGGCCTGCAAGGTCAATAGCGGCGGCTTCCTTGAAGTCGAGCTTGATGTTTGCCTTGTTGGCGGCGATGAGGGCCTGGATCACGCGGAGCACGTTACCGCGGGAGAGGTAGTGGGCTTCGAGCAGGTTCGTGTCTACGGGGAGGCCGGCCTTGCAGCTGAGGATTCGGGCTTCCACGATGACCTGCGGGGGCACCTTACGCAGGCGCATACCGATGAGCTGGAAAATGCTCACGTTCGCCTTGGAGAACAAGGCCTGGAGCCAGAGGCTGAAGAACTTGCCGATAAAGGCGAGGAGGATGATGACGGCAATCGCCGCGATGATGATTCCAACGATAAGGAGTGTATCCATTGTTTTTCTCCGGTGTTATTTTTTCAAATTCTACTAAAATTTTTAGGCGTTCTCGTCCAGAACGACCCAGATATGGCCTTCCTGCACGGATTCGACCTTCACGCGGGTGTTTGCCTCGATGATTTCACCGTGGGTCTGAACGTCAAAGAGCTTGGTGCTGCCATCGGGCATGGTAAAGCTCGCCTGGCCTACGGGGCGGAGGAACGTCTTTGCTGTGCCGGTATCGCCCACGTGCACTTCCTGCACGGATTCCGTGGGGGAGGCTGCCGTCTCGAGGTCGGTCTTGAGCATGGGCGTCCAGCCTTCGGGCAAGAGCGGAATCAGGTACTTGCTGGCGGCAATCGGGAATACGAGTGCAACGCCCGCACAGCATAGCATGTAGAGCAATCCCAGTAGCCATGGGGTCGCATCGAAGGTCGTTTCCACCGTCTCGGGTACGAACTCGGGCATTTCAGCTGGCGAGAACGACATCGCGAGGGCGATAATCATGCAGATGATACCGCCGATGCCGAACAGGAATGTCCCTGGCATCACGAATATTTCCACAAGGAAGAGGATTACGCCCGCGATGAGCAGGATAGCGGGGATGTAGCCGTCGAGCTGCGGGGCGAACTGCCCGAGGAACACGATGCCGATGAGGATGATGCCGATGATACCGAAGAGCCCAAAGCCGGGTGTCTTGAATTCGATATAGAGGGCACCGAAACCGATGATGAGCAGGATGCCCGAAATGGCTGCGATGGCGGCAGCGATATCTTCGCCGAGCGTAGTCTCGACTTCGCTAGCCTTCTCGATAGCAAGAGTGGTCTCAAATTCATTACGGTCCTTGAACGTGCCCTTGGAGAACCCGAGTTCCACGGCTTCCTTGTCGGTCATGGTCAGGAGTTCGCCCTTCTTCACGAGAATCTTCGGCGCGCCCCAGAACTTCTTTTCGGCACTGTCCAGGACGGCGTACTTTTGGCCCTCGATGATGAGCGTCGTGTCGCGCTCGGTCTTTTTGCCCTTGTCGAGCTTGGCGTTGAGTTCGAGCACTTCAAGTTCAGGCGTCACGAATGAGGAACTCAGCAGTTCGGGGTAGCCGTTGCGCTGGGCGAGGTTCCTGAACTTGGCACGGAGCGGGGACTGGATTTTTTCGCCGACGATTTGCGGGGTGCCATCGCCGCCCTGAACGATGGGGGCGCAGTCACCGATGGTCGTGGCCTCGAGCATGTAGAGTTTTTTACAGGCGAGAGCGATGAGGCTGCCCGCGCTGATGGCCTTCTTCTTCACGAGGGCGATGGTCTCCGGGCCCTTGACCGCCATGATGGTGTCGACCAGGTCGAATGCGGCGTCGAGGCGGCCACCGAAGGTGTTGATCTCGAATACGATGTAGTCCGGATTTTCCTTGAGGGCGTCGGCGATGGCGCGGGCGCAGAAGTCGTACATGGAGGGTTCCACGTCGCCTTCCAGCTTGATCCAGACAGCATGCTTCTTGGCCTTCTTGAGGGCGGCAGTATCCGTTGCCGTCGTTGCTGTACCGGAATCAGTTTCTGGCGCGAGAACTTCAGCGGAGGTTGTTTCCTCTGTGGTTTCAACAGGTGTAACAGCGGTTGTGTCTGCAAACCCGAATGCGACTGCAAACATCAGAATCGAGAGAATCTTGGAAAAAAACTTCATATCTATAATGTATAAAAAAGTTCCCCCAAAGGGGAACATTTATTCAAAATAAATTCTCTCGTTAAGAGAATCGTTCATATAAAGCGTCACGTTCAACCGGGATAAGGCCTTCGCTTGCGATAAGCGACTTCATTCGCTCGGGGCTCATGCCCACGGGGGCGGTAGCACCGGCTGCGTGCGTGATTTTTTCCTCGATAATCGTGCCGTCCAGGTCGGAGGCTCCGGCATGGAGCGCCTTCATGGCGGTCTCAATGCCCATCTGAATCCAGTAGGCCTTGATATGCGGGAAATTGTCCAGGAATAGCCTTGCGACGGCGACCGTACGCAAAATATCTTCTTCACTTGTGATGTTCGGGACAATCTTGTGTAGCGCGTTGTGTTCCGGGTGGTAAACGAGCGGGATGAACGCGAAGAACCCGGGCGCTTCGTCCTGCAGGTCGCGCAGCATGCGCATGTGGGCGATGCGGTCCTCGGGCTTCTCGATGTGCCCGAACAGCATGGTCGCGTTTGTCGGGATGCCAATCTTGTGTGCGGCGCGGTGCACGTCGAGCCATTCCTCGCCGGTTTCCTTGCCGGGGCAAATCTGGTCGCGCACGCTCTGCACGAGTATTTCCGCGCCTCCACCGGGGAGGGCGTCCAGGCCTGCTTCCTTGAGCGTGGTCATAATCTGCAGGGGCGTCTGCCCCGAGATTTTTGCGAAGTGGCAAATTTCCACCGCAGTGAAAGCCTTCAGGTTCGCCTTAGGGAATTCCACGCGCAATTTGCGCAGCATCTCGATGTAGTAATCGAAAGGGTGGTCGGGGTGGAGCCCGCCTACGATGTGCAGTTCGCGAGCGCCGCCGGCAATCGCCTCTGCGGCCTTGTTCCGGATGGTATCGTAATCCCAGTCGTACGCGGTTGGGCTATCCTTCTTGATTTTCGAGAAGGCGCAGAACTTACAGTGCAGTACGCAGACGTTCGTGTAGTTGATCTGGCGGTTGTTTACCCAGTACACGGATTTCCCGTGCCTGCGTTCCTTCTCGGCGTTTGCACGTGCGCAGAGTTCGTCGAGCGGTGCGTTTAAGAGTAAGTCAAGAGCTTCGGATTCGCTAAGTCGCGGCATTTTATATAAACTAACATTCGGGCGCTTTGCCCGTACTATTTAAACTCTTCGCACCACTTGGGTACGATTTCGGTCGCCTTGCCTTGCACGAACACGTCGGTGTCCGGATCGTGTGCCGGAATTTCGAGGTTAAGGCAGGTCACCTTCGCGCCGAAGCGCTTGGCAAAATTTTTGAAGCCTGCGGCGGGGTAGACCACGCTGCTTGTGCCGATGTACACGAACTCATCGCAGTCGCGCAGGGCGTTTTGGATCATGTCCATGTAGAGCGGGACTTCCTCGAAGAACACGATATCGGGGCGAGTCCCTGCACCGCAGAACGGGCACTTGGTCTCGAGCGTTTCTTCGCCCTTGAACATAAATTCGTGGTCGGGGTGGTTCATGCAGCGGAGCTTCATCAGGTCGCCATGCATGTGCAAGATGCGCTTGCTGCCCGCACGCTCGTGCAGGTCGTCGACGTTCTGGGTCACCAGCAGAAAGCGATCGCCCAGACGCTTCTCAAGTTCGGCGAGCGCGATGTGGGCGGCGTTCGGCTTGTGTTCGGGGAGTCCCTTGCGCAAGAAGTTGTAGAAGTCCATCACGCGCTTCGGGTCACGCCTCAGTGCGCCGGGCGTGCATACGTCCTCAATGTTCTCGTGTTCCCACATTCCGTCGTTCCCGCGGAATGTGCGGAGGCCTGATTCTGCGCTGATACCAGCACCCGTCAATACAACCAGTTTCTTTTCCATACTTTTTCAATATAGCATTTTTTCTTGTTCGGGTAGCACTATTCCGAAATTCCGGCAAAAAACAGCGTTTCGGCAACAATGCCCGCCTCAAAGTCGGGGAGGTAGAGGCTCTCGTTTTCGCCATGGGCCGCGCATTCGGGGTCCTCGAGGCCGGTGAGCAGTATGGGAATGTCGCCAAAGGTCTTACGGAAGAGTTCTGCGCCCGGGATGCTTGCTCCGCAGCCGATGAACTTGGTCTCGTTCTTGTAGGCCTGCGTCATGGCTTCGCTCATCTTCTTGAAGAAGGGGTGGGCGATGTCGGTGACAAACGGGTTTGCACCGTCCTCGATGTCGGCGGTAAATTCGAGCCCGTTCGGGACATGTGCCTTCAGGAAATCTACGAGCATGTTTGCACACTTGTCGGCGTCCATGCCGGGTGCAAGCCGGATTCCGATGCGGGCATAGGCGCAGTCCTGCAACACGTTGCCCGCGTTGCTCCGGTTGCCCGACTCCATCGCAGTCACCACGATGGAAGGCCTGCGCCAGAGCGACTCGAGAATTTCGCCTTCGGGTACGTTCAGCTTTACTTTATCCAAAGTGCCGCTCTCGCTGCGGAAGGTCTTTTCGCTGTAGCCGAGACTCTTGTACGATTCAAGTTCCTCGGGGGTAGGCGGTACGAGCCCATCCTCAAAATTCGGGATGGCGATGTTCCCGCGCTCGTCGGTAAGCGACGATATCAAGCGGCATAGTGCCTGCGCGGGGTCAGGAATCGGGCCCGACCAACTGCCGGAATGGAGCGGCGTGTTGGTGCTGCGGAGGGTTATGCTCACCGCGCTCATCCCACGGAGAGTCGTGGTGATAGAGGGGGTGCCTTTTGCGAAGTTCCCGAGGTCGGCCACGATCACTGCGTCGCATTTCAGGAGTGCGGCGTGTTCGCGCAGAATGTCTGCAAAGCCCGCACTTCCGGATTCCTCTTCACCCTCGATAATGAACTTGAGGTTCGGCCCCTTGTCGCCGAGTATTTTGCGTACCTGCTCGAATGCCGCAAGGTGCGTGATGATGCCAGCCTTGTCGTCGGCGGTTCCGCGCCCGTAGAGGCGGTCGCCGCGAATCTCGGGTTCGAACGGGGCGCTGTTCCAGAGGGCTTCGCGCATGGTGGGCTGTACATCGTGGTGTGCGTAGAGCAAAATCGTGGGTTTGTCGGGGATTGTAAGGCTTTCGGCATACACGGTCGCCCTCCCGCTCGGCGGCAGCAGAAACTGCACGTTCTTGAGCCCTGCGTCCTCGAACATCTTCTTTACGGCATCCGCACTTTCCCGCACGAATTTCTGGTCAAAGTTGTCGAAACTGATGGATGGAATGCGTACGAGCTGCTTGAGGGCCTCAATATACCTGGGGAAATTGGAATGTATTGCATTTTCTACGTTCGGGAGCACTTTTGTAACCTCTTTTTTTTGTAATTTAAATAATATGGCGAATGATTGCATCAACCACGAATATTATTTGCGTTTTAGCGACAAGGTTCTTGCGCTTATCCGTAAGATTTTCCACAAGTCTCCGGAGTTCAGGCATGACTCGTTCAAGCATGTCGCACGTTTTGCTCCGTTTATCCCTTTCATGGGCGGCCGCCCGGACCTTTCGAAGCCGCTCCGTCGCGTAGTTACTTTTACGGACCGCAGTAACTCGCTTTACCTGGGGTGCCCCATCATTTTGGCCGCTGGTGCGAACAAGACGGCTGAACGTATCAGGGACTATGCGAACGTAGGTTTTGGCGGCATTACCGTTGGTACGGCTACCCGCAATTATCGCGAGGGCAATACCCATAGGCCGCGTATCGGATTTTTGGAAGAGGACCGCGCTATCCACAACAGCATGGGCCTCAACAACGAGGGCGTCGAGGTTATCGCACGCCGCGTGGATGCCCAACTCGTCAAGGCGCACAAGGCGGGGCTCTGCGTGGGCATTTCCGTTGCCGAGACTCCGGGCCTATCGGACCCCGAAGAAAAGCTGAAGGATATCCTCGAGAGTTTCTCGATTGCCTACCGTGCGGCGGACTACATCGAGATTAACGTGAGCTGCCCCAATACGGGCGAGTCGCGCGTGGACCTCGACATGACCTTCTCGGAACGCATCTTTACCGAAATCATGAACTTCAGGAACGGGCTTACGCTCAGGAAGGCCGTGTACGCAAAACTGAGCCCCGACCTTTCTGAACGCCACCTGATTTCCATCATGGATATGCTTGTCCGGACCGGCGTGAACGGTGTGGTTGTGGGGAATACTTACCCCACGGCAAAGATGAGTGAACTTCCGATGAACGCAAAGTTCGAGGACTTGACTCCGCTCCGTGCCGATGGCGACTGCGGCGGTATGTCGGGTAGGCCCCTGTTCGACAACATGGTGTGGAATGTGAAGTACATTCGCGAGCATTACCCGCAGATGAGCGTGATTGCCTGCGGCGGTATTGACCACGGCTACAAGATTTACGACCTCATCAAGCTGGGCGTCGATGCGGTGCAGTGCTACTCCGTGGTGGCATTCCGCTGGATGGCCGCACATGCCATGCGTAACGAGCTCCTGGATGCCCTGGTGAATGACGGCTACAAGTCGCTTGGTGAATACGACGACCGTAATCCCAAGAAGCCGATGGTCCGCCCTGCCTAGTTTGTTAGAATGATCCGCTTGTCCCGAATATTGCTGGTGGTCCTCTTTGTTGCTGGTGTTTGCCTTGCCGAGGACTTTATGGGGCTACCCATAGATGACCGTGCAAAGAAGGATGAACGTCCGCTGCCCTCGTTCCTGTTTGGCGGGGGAGCTTCGCTTGATTACTACCTCAAGACATTTGATGGCTCGGTAGGCGTCGATGCGGAATACAGGTTGCATAAGAATCATTCGCTCGGAATTTTCGGGACGGTTCCGTTCGCTGCGGAATTTCTGGAAGCGGGCATTGATTGGCACTGGTATTTCCTTGGCTCGCTGATGCGTTCCGGTCACGATGACTTTCTCAAGTTTGCAGTATCGGGCTTTTATCTCGATCACGAGGACGGTTCGTATTTCTCGCCGGTCGTGTCGTTCGGCTATGGCCGCGATATTCTCTTTTTTGACAAGGGCTCGATCGCGGGGAGGCTTGAATTCTTCGGCAGTTACGTGATAGGCGAGCCTGTCGAAAAGGAAAACGAGCACCTGCCCATCGTGGAACCGGTAAGATTCTTCCTTTACCTGAAGTTTTCCGTACTGTTCTTTTAAAGGCTAGACCATGCGTTTTAGTTTATCTGTAATATTTCTAGTTTTGCTTGCTACGGTTCCCTCCTTTGCGGGGCCATGGCTTGGGCTTATCTTCAAGAAGACTGAATTCGAAAATCACCTTGCGCTCGACGTGAAGGGCGTGCACCCCGGCTCGGGCTGTGTTGCAGCGGGCATTGTCGCGGGTGACAAGGTCATCGGCTTTGCGGGTAAGCCGCTTGCCGACATGTCGCAGATAACCTCAGTCATTTCCAGTTCCAAGGCGGGCGCTACCGTTGCAGTTGAAATTCTGCGCGACGGCAAGAAGAAAAACCTCAAGGTAAAGCTTACCGACCGCCCCGATGACATCAGTAGCCTTACGGGTTCTGCCATCGGGAGCAAGATGGCGGAATTCGGCAAGAACTTCTACCAGAATGCTGACAAGCGTAAGGACAAACCGAAGGCGACTCTGCTCGATTTCTGGGCCACATGGTGCGGCCCCTGCAGGCAGACGCTCCCGATTCTTGAGAACCTCTACAACAAGCTCGGTAACCAGGGGCTTGAAGTCATCGGTATTGCCGACGAGGCGCTCCCGACACTCAACGCCTTCTACGAGAGGCAGCATCGCTCACCGTACCCGCTTTACCGCGATGCGAAGAAGGAAATGTGGATGCGTTACGGGATTCGCGCCGTACCGACGCTCATGCTGCTCGATAGCGAGGGCTACATCAAGGGCGTGTGGAGTGGCGTGCCCAACGCGAAGGCGCTCGAGCAGATTGTTCTCGAGACGATGAACGGCAAGTAGACCGTGCGCGATAAACGATAAGCACGCGTCGATAAACTAAAAACTACAAACAAAAAAAGCCGCTTCGAAGCGGCTTTAAACTTTTTTCGTGTAACCAGGAATTACTGGATTGCGGGCTTGGAGAGCGTCGCGAAGATCTTGTCGTATTCGTCCTTCGTGATGCGTTTGTAGCCGGTAGTGATGTCCGCGAACAGGTAGTAGGCGGAATCTCCCTTCACCGTCATGGAGTAGTCCATGTCCACGTTGTTCTTGCCGCGGAGAGCCCCGTCCACAACCTTTGCGCTGAGGTCGCCGTAGATGTTGCGGATGATGTAGTCTTCTCCGTTTTCGGTAAGGACTTCAAAGATGGTGTTCGCATCGCTCTGCCAGTAGCCGATATAGGATCCCGTATCGGACTTTAGGCCGCAGGCGGTGAAGATCAGGGGGAGAATGGAAACGGTAATAAGAGCGAGAATCTTTTTCATGCCATTAAAATAGTATTTTTGTGTGCGGAAAAATGCAATTTTTTGTTAAACATTTGTATTTAATTGCGCCGATTCTTGCCATTGTGGCTGTGGTGGGTGGATTCTTTTATTTGAACTCGAAAATACAGCCTGTTCCGCATGTCGAAATCAAGCACGAAGAAGTTGTTTTCGATGCGGAGGAATACCTGCGTAGCCTGAAGGCGAAGAATAGGCCTTTTTCAAAGGACGGTGTACACAGGTTGCTACTGCAACGGACGCGCCAGAAGGAGGGCGTGTACCTCGAGAGCCTGCTCCCTGTGATGGATAGTGCCGGAATCGAGGTTGTGCACTGTTTCCACAAGGTTATGGGCGATGACTACGTGCCTGTAATTACTAGTGGTAACGACTATCCGTACCATGCGAAGAATTCAAAACACTATATGAATGCCGCGCTGGATTTTAGGATTGTGAACCTGCCCATGAACAAGCGCCGTGAGGTTGTTGAGATGGCACAACTGCGGTTGGGCTATCGCTTCAGGGTGCTGTGGGAAAAGGGCGAAGCCGAACACCTGCACGTGGAGTTACTTGATTGATGATTGATAATTGATGATTGATGATTTCACATTATCCATCATCCATTATCAATTATCCATTATACAACGCTTCTCGTTTACCTGCAACATCTAAAGCCGACGCTCGGGTACTGGTTCTGCGGATAGAAACTGAACTTGCTGTCGGTGCACTTGCTTTCGTTGTTCGTGTTCCAGGCACCGCCTGCCACGAGGAACATGTTCGGGTGGTCCTTGCTCTTGGTCGAGGTCCATTCCCAAAGGTTTCCGTTCATGTCGTACATGCCGAACCAACTGCGGCACTGTTCCTTGCGTCCGCTACGCTTCATGGCCTTGGTGTTGGTGTTGCACTTGTTCTGCTTGTAGCCGTCACCGTACGAGAATCGCGTCTTGTCCTTGCCACGACATGCCGCTTGCCATTCGTCGATGCTGCACAGGTGCTTGCCTGCCTGCTTGCAGAGTTCTTCCGCCTGTTCCTGGCTCACCATGTCGCGCGGATTGGCGTCGGCTTCGTTCGGGTATTCGTAGGCGTCCACGCAGACCGTCTTCCCGCCAACAGGCACGGGGTAGGAGTTTGTGCCGCAGATGTTGTCCGAAGCCATGTCGTATTTTGCTTCTTCCCACTTGGTGCGGTTCCCGACGGAGTCTTCCGCAAAGTAGAACACGCTGCCGGTCTTGTTGTATTCCACGGCCTTGCCCGCCTCTACGGGGTTCAGCGTGTCGCCTATGGAAAGGAACGTCTTGCACTTGATCTCGTCGCACTTGACCTTCAACTTGATGGGGTCGTAGTAGCGGCCACTAGGCGGTACGATTTCTGCAGTCGGGGGAGTCTGGTCTGCGGCGCGGATGCTGTCCTGCACGCGCTTCTTTTCGAGCGAGTCCAGGCGAGCCTTCTCGAGTTTCGCGAGGCTGTCGTTGCGGGCCTGTTCCGCCTTCTGGAGCGAGTCGTTCACGGCACGGATGCTGTCGCGCACATGCTTGATGCTGTCTCGTGCGTGCTTTAGGCTGTCCTTGTTTATTTCGGGCTTGAGCGCGGCGAGAGAATCTGCTATGCGCAGGGAGTCTGCGACCCTCGCGCTATCGGCCAGGCGTAAACTGTCGGCAATGCGGGCCGCTTCTGCATTCGCGAGGCTGTCGGCCTTTGCCTGCTCGAGCCTGCGGAGGCTATCGAGGATATGCTTCTGGCGGGCTTCGAGTTCCGTTTCCTGCGCCTTCTGCTGGGCTTCCTGCTTAATCTTGTCGAGTTGGCACTGCACAATGAACAGGCACAGCAAGAGGAGGAACATGATGACCAGTACGGCAATGTTCTTCTTTTTTCTCTTGCTTGCGTTCTTGCTTTCTTGCGTATTTTCTTTGTTCTCGTTCATATTTTATGACTATAAAAAATTTTCGCTAGTTGTCGATGTCCACTTTCTCGGGCACAACGACCTGTTCACGGTAGAGTTCTGCCCAGTGGCGCTTGATTTCGGCCTCGAGTTCCTTGATGCTCAATTTGCGGCGTAGGCTGTTGCGGTAGGCGATCGAGATGCCGCCGGTTTCTTCGGAAACGACAATCACCATGGCATCGCATTCTGCGGCGAGTGCCTTTGCGGCGCGGTGACGCATGCCGTAGCCCGCATCGCCTTCGGCGTTACCTGTGGGCATGGGGAGGATGCAGCCTGCAGCGACAATGCTGTGGCTGTTTAAGAGGACAGCGCCGTCGTGGAGAGCGGAATTCGGGAAGAACAGTGCACGGAGCAGGCGGGAACTGATCTTTGCGTTCAGGATTTCGCCGGTCTCTTCGTAGTTGCGCAGGCCCACGCGTTTTTCGAGCACGATAAGCGCGCCCACGTGGTTCTTCGCGAGGTCCTGTACCGCCGACGTGATGGATTCCGTGACTTCGTCAAGGCCGCTGGAGTGGAAGAACAGTTGCCGGATATCGGCGCGGCTTATGGTCTGGCCAATACGGGTAAGGGCGCTTCGGATTTCGGGCTGGAAAAGGATCACGAGTGCGATAATGCCGATTCCGGTAAGGTTACTGAGGATCCACGAGATGCTTCGCAGTTCCCACCACTGGGCGATGAGCCAGGCGACAATCAGCAAAAGTCCGCCCACGATCATCTGCACGGCGCGTGTGCCGCGGAATAGCAGGAACACATAGTAAAGGAGGATGGAGATAAGGAGGACGTCAAGCAGGTCCGCCATTCTCACGTCGATGACATCGAAAAGTTTAAACAGTACCATGGGTCTTCAGCGCCTCCAGGTAAAGTATAGATTCTTTTGCCTCGCGTACGTCGTGGACGCGGATAACAGATGCCCCTCCGAGGGTGGCAATGATGCCTGCCGTTACGGTCGGGATGAGCCTGTCGCTGCTTTCGAGGCCTGCAATCTTCCCGATATAGGATTTGCGCGATGTTCCTACAAGGATGGGGTAGCCTTCCGCGAGGAATTCCTCGGTAGACTTCATCAGGTCGATATTGTCCTGTGCGGTTTTCCCGAATCCGATGCCGGGGTCAATGCAGATCTTGGACTTCTCGACGCCTGCCTGCATCAGGGCTTCCGCGCGCGATACCAGTTCTCCGCGCACTTCTGCGACCACATTGGCGTAGGGCTTGAAATCCTGCTGCATGTTCCCGAAGGTTCCGCGCATGTGGTTGAGTACCACGCTTGCGCCCGTCTGGGCAGCAACGGCGGGCATTTCGGGGTCCATCGCGCAGGCGCTAATGTCGTTTATGATGTGCGCTCCGAGTTTCATGCATTCGCGCGCGACACGTGACTTTACGGTGTCGACCGAGATGTAGAACTCGCGGGAACCCGGATTCTCCAGGTCGCCCGAAATGTTCAAAAGCAGGGCGAGCGCCTCCACTACGGGGCACACGCGGTCCATTTCTTCCTGTTCGCTTACGGGGGCACTACCGGGCCTGCTGCTTTCCCCGCCGATATCGAGAATGTCTGCGCCCTGCTGCAGGAGCGATACTGCATGCTCGTAGGCAGCCTCGGGCGAGTTGTGCTTGCCGCCGTCAAAGAAACTGTCCGGAGTCACATTCACGATGCCCATGATTAAGGGCGTGGAACAGGGGATGACCTTGTTCCCGACTTTCCAGGGGAGGGCGCGACTTTGTTCCAGGACCGGCTTCAGCATCTAGGTATTTTCCTGGTGTGGAGTTTCGACGGAATGTACTTCGCCGTCATTTGCCGGCGTCGTTCCTGTTGCAGGGCTCGGCTTGATTTCGGCAACGGGGGCGTCTGCTACCGGAGCGACCGGAGGCTGCTTTCCCGGGTCGGGAGGGGGAGTCTCCTCGCGCTTTTTCTTTTCGGCCATTTCCTCGAGAGCCTGGTACTGGCGGCTCTTCTTGGTGCCGGTGAGCTTTTCGCCTGCCATGACCTTGTCGATTTCTTCGCGGTCGAGCACTTCGAATTCGAACAGCGCTTCGGCGAGGTCAACGAGCTTGTCCTTGTTTTCTTCGAGGAGCTTGCGTGCGGCCTGATCCATGCGCTTGATGAGCCCGTTGATGGCGTTGTCGATTTTCTCGGCCATCATTTCGGACATTTCCTTCGGCTTGCTGATTTCGCGGCCTAGGAACACTTCGCCATCGGCACGGCTGTAACATACCGGCCCAATCTCTTCGTCGAAGCCCCATTCCGTGACCATCTTGCGGGCAAGTTCTGTGGCACGCTGGATGTCGTTGCTGGCGCCCGTGCTCTGGTGATTGAAGAATATAAGTTCGGCGAGGCGGCCCGACATCATGATCATGATGCGTTCCTCGGCGTATTCGCGACTGTAGCTCACCTGGTCGCGTTCCGGGAGGCTCATCGTGACGCCGAGGGCGCGGCCGCGCGGAATAATCGTAATCTTGTGGAGCGGGTCAGAGTGCTTGCACAGGAGCGTCATCAGGGCGTGGCCTGCTTCGTGATAGGCGGTGTGGCGCTTTTCTTCGTCGGTCATCAGGAGCGTGCGGCGCTCGGCACCCATGCTGAGCTTGTCGCGGGCTTCCTCGAAGTCGAGCATCGTGACCTTCTTGTTGTTGAAGCGCGCGGCCAGGAGGGCGGCCTCGTTCACGAGGTTCTCGAGGTCGGCACCTGCGAGCCCCGGCGTACCCTTCGCGATGGCGCTTACGTCCACGTCCTTGTCGAGCGGCACCTTGCGCTTCTTCAAATGTACCTTCAATATCTCTTCGCGGCCCTTGAGGTCGGGGAGGCCAACCACAATCTGGCGGTCGAAACGGCCCGGGCGCAGCAATGCCTTGTCGAGCACGTCGGGGCGGTTCGTGGCAGCGATCAGGATGACGCCTTCGTTTGCAGCGAAGCCGTCCATTTCCACGAGCAACTGGTTCAGAGTCTGTTCGCGTTCATCGTGCCCGCCACCGAGGCCTGCGTCACGCTGGCGACCCACTGCGTCAATTTCGTCAATAAACAGTATGCAAGGCGCGTTCTTCTTGCCGGTATCGAAAAGGTCGCGCACGCGGCTTGCGCCCACGCCCACGAACATTTCCACGAAGTCCGAACCCGACATGCTGAAGAATGGCACACCCGCTTCGCCAGCGACAGCGCGGGCGAGGAGCGTCTTGCCGGTACCCGGAGGCCCCACGAGCAGGGCTCCCTTCGGAATGCGTCCGCCGAGTTCGTCGTATTTTTTCGGGTCTTTCAGGAATTCTACAAGTTCTTGCAGGTCCTGCTTCGCCTCGTCGCAACCCGCCACGTCGTTGAACGTGGTCTTCTTCTTCGGGTCGTTACCGATAATCTTTGCCTGGCTCTTGCCAAAGCTGAACGGGTTCTTGCCGCCGCCACCCATCTGGCGGCTCGTCATGACCCAGAAGAACACGATGATGATGATAATCGGGAGGAACGTCATGATGGTGTCGATCCACGTGGTCGATTCGTGGATGACCTTCACCTTCACGCCCTTGAACATTTCCCAAGCGGTAATCTGCTCGTTGCTAATCTCGAGCATGTGGCTCGTGAAGTGGCGCGTTGTCGCGTCGGCCTCGTTGCGGGTTATCCTCGAGATGGCGCTCTTGTTCTTTGCCGCTTCGGCAATTTCTTCTGGGCTAAGCTTGTAGGCTCCCTCGATGATAATGCCGTCGGGGGTCTTTTGGAGCGAAAGTTCGGTAATGACCTTGGTGGAATCTCCCATCATGGCCAAGAATTCGGTACGCGTCAGGTTCTGGTCGCCGTCTTTCCCGGTTAGCGGGAACATGACAAGCAGCATGACCAGCATAATAAGAACGATGATAAAGTTCCGATTCTTGAACGGGGAGGCGGGCTTCTTGGTTTGGCTCATTATAATCCTTTATATATTCACTCGCAAGATACAAATTTCTGGGCTTCCTCGGGGGTGCTGAACTCGCAAATCCGGACAGTACGGCCGATTTTAGCGATAGAACGCTTGCGGTAGGCCGCACGTACGGGGATTTTGACGTGTGCGGGTTCCTTCGGGCTGTAGAAGAACCCGATGGGGAAGCGCAGCCCCTGCTCCGAGAGCCACAGCCGGAACATTTCCGAGAGGTCCGCGTCGGCATGCGCCAGGAACACTTTCCGGAGTTTTTTCTTGTCCAGGGTAATGGCGCTTGTCATTCCGTCCTCTGAGTTTGATTCGCCACTCATCGCACCCGCAAAAAGGTTCCCGCATTTCTCCAGCACCTTCGCGTACGCCCTGTCCGCAAGTTTTGCCATGCGGCAAAGTTGTTTTGTTGCGCCGGGGTATGTATCTTCAAGGTGGGGGAGCGCCTTGTGTCTAATGAAATTGCGTGCGAATTTTACGTCGGCATTGCTTTCGTCCTCGCACCATTCAAGGCTGTTTTCGCGGGCGTAGGCGAGCAGTTCCCCGCGCGTTACGTTCAGGAAAGGACGGTAAATAAAATGTGGAGAGTGAAGTGATTGATGATTGATAATTGATGATGGATGATTGATGATGAGGGGGGAAGTTTCCCCCTGATTGCAGCCCGCTGCGCGGTCTTCCATCACCCCCTCTAGCGGGGCTTCAGACGCCAGCCCCGCAACGCCCTGGCTATTGCCTAAAACGCGGATTTCCTGAATTCCCCTGAGGCCGGCAAGGGTTGTTCCGCGACGGAGGCGCATGTACATCGTTTCCGCCTGGTCGCCTGCATGGTGCGCGGTTACGATGATTGATGATTGATGATGGATGATGGATGATGTGTGGGGTGTGTCATCCTGGAGCCTGTCATCCTGGAGGGAGCTGCGCGACCGATAGGATCCATTGACTCTGTAGTCACTGGGTGCCTCCAGAGTGACGTCAATTAGCGCCTTGTATCTTGCATCCCTAGCGTTTTCTTCGAGCGAACCCTCGGCATTCTTTAGCACAACTCCATCCAGTTTCTTCAGGAAAAACGGAACGCCATACTTGCGGGCGAACGCCTCCACAAATGCGGCATCCCTGTCAGCTGTGCCTTCGCGCAGCCCGTGATGCACATGCGCGATTCCGAGCCATTCAATGCCCAATGCTTCTTTATTGCAAATAAAATAATGCGCGAGACAAATAGAATCAAGACCGCCCGAAACCGCAAGCAGCAGGCGCTTGAACCCATGACGGCGGATACTATCTGTAATGGAATCTTTCAAAGGAAACCTTGAACCCTTTACTGACTAAAAATAATAATTTATATTTACCCCTCAAGGAGGCCGTTATGGCAAAAAACGACGCAAAGGAAAGCGCAAGGCTCAGAAAGCTGCGCATAGACGGCTCCCAGAACGGAGCCACACTGCGGACAAGAATTGTCCGCGACAAAACGAAGTACTCTAGAACCCTTAAACACAAGAAGTCCCTCGCAGACGCGGGGGATTTTCCTTTTGCAAAGTCGAATTAGAATTCGTTGTCGTTCGAATCGTAGCAGGGATACTGCCGTAGCCACGTTTCCAGTTCAATGGAGTTGTGCTCTTCCTTGCAAATTCCCTTGATGTTCTTCGGGACTCTCATGTCGGTCGCCTTGAGGAGTCCCCAGAATCCGGCAGAACCCACGAGGTCGCCGATAATGAATGCGTCGAGACTCTGAAGCAGAAGCCCGGATGCAGCACCGATGAGCACACCTTCCAGTATCACGGTCGACCAGGGGAATTTCAGGGTGACGTCTTCACAGTAGTCGATGTTGTCTATCGGGGTTGCGAATATGGTGTTGTCGGTATCTTTCTTGAGCCAAACCTCGCGTTCATATTCATCGTAGCAGATACCGTTGGAGTAGATGGCATGGTCAACAGGAGTAGACGAGTATACCTTCGAGATGACTTTTGTTGTGTCCAGAATGCTGAACCAGCGGTCCTGTATCTTGTGCATGTTCCTGGAAGCTGACTTGTAGACGGAATCCCGTGTCGCTGTGCTGTAGACGACGGTGTCGGCGACGGAACTGATCTTTATCTTTTCGCTCTTCTGTTCATACTTTTGTGCCTGCGTTCGCATGTAGTCGTGTGGCGAGAAGAACGGCTTGCTAAATCCCCATACGCTGAAGGTAAGAGCGTATCGGTTGTCGTTGTTGTCGATGTCGCGGCCATAGCGGAACTCAAGCGAAAAGGCTGCGGATTCGCCCTTGTAGCGTCCGTAGAGGCCTGCGCCCATTTCCTTGTAGAACTTGGGGCGAGGTTTGTCAAAATTGAGTCCGCCACTGTAATCGTCGGTGTTGACCTTGTAAATTTCGCGGCCATTGCGCGACAGGTGCTGCGTGAGGCCGAAAGCCCATTTCTGTGTCATGGGAATCTGTTCAATGGCCATCGCGCCGCCGGAATAGTGACTCCAGAAGCCGCGATCTTCGTCCTTTATCATCGGGATGAAGAGTGCGTTCATGTTGCTCCAGGCATTGAACCCGAAGTAGGGCGAAACGAAACCGCCCTGCATGAAGGTGGTAAAGCTCTGCATGCCGAGCCCGAGCGTGAAATACCCGCCATTGATGAATCGCGCGAAGTGGCCGTCGACCCACCATTCTTCTTCACTCATCTGATGGTAACTGTCGATATCTTCCTTCCGGTTCTGAAGGTCGCCACCATAGCCTGACATCGCAACCATGTTGAGCGATTTCTCGCTCTTGTAGGTGTCCATGAACGCAGCCGCCGGAGGCGGACGCATGATGGAACTGCAGCCCGAAAGAAATGCTAGTAGGGCAAGCAATGTGAGCAGGCGGTACATCATAGCAGCAGGCTCCATTGCAGCGCCCAGTACATCAGTCGCTGGTCATCGGTACGTATGCCCGATTCTATGGTGAATGAATATGCGGTGTGGCCCCTGCTGTTGGTCTCTTTTAGTAAGGGGAGGCTCGTGTACCCGATAAAGTCAACGCCGTAGTAGAACATCCAGTCCTGGATGTGGTACTGCTTGCCATCGGCGTTGCAGTCAGGTGCCCCGACTACGTCCGAGTCTGTGTCGGTGCAACCCGCGCTCACGAGGTGAAACTGCCGTAGGCCGCCATGTAGGCCGAATCCGAGCCCGTGGTGCTTCATGAAAATCATCGAGCCGGTGCCGAAATTTGCGGCTCCGGTAAACAGGTGCCTGGTCTTGTCGAAATCGGTATCGCCGTCGCTATCCTTGCCGTAGTAGCGCCCGAACGAAAGCTCGTAGGATGCGGCCACGTAGATAGGGCCCAACCATTGCACTATTGCAGGCGAAACGCCTACCTCGATGGGCAGGGCGTAGTGGAAGTTCAGGAATAGCCCGCCTCCGAAGGTGTGCCCGGACCAGTTTTCTTCCCCTTCGGTGTTCTGCGTCTTGGGCCACGTGTAGGTGAGGGGCATGAAATCGATGCGGAAATACGAACTGCCCGAAAGATCGTCATCGACGTACACTGGCGGGTCTGAATCCTGCACCATCCTGCCGCTCACGTTACAGGAATCGCAACCGCCGAACATGCTCGCGATGGAGAACTGCTTTGACGTGCCCGGAGCGATCTGCTTGGCAAGCAGGGCATGCGGGGTGAAAACTGGCGCCATCATCAGGTCGTCAGCAAAAACGCATGCGGCAAGCAATAGCGCAATACGTATTGACCTAAGCACTCTCACGATGTAGTTCGCGGGTTAGAATCCGAGGCTGATCTGGCCCATGTAGATACGTTCTTCGTCCTGACCGGTGTAGTAACCGAGTTCCTCTGCCCATGTCGCGAATTCGAGGGTCACGACGCGCAACACTTCGAGGCTCACGCCCGCAGAGGGGTAACCGCCCTTGAAACCGCCAGCGAGGCGAAGGCTCAGAGCGCGGAGCTCGTTGTTGTAGCCGGGCCAGGCAAGGAGCGTCTGTTCCACTTCCAGACCGAAGTTCAGGTGCGATAGCGCCTTGTAGTTCTTGTCGGCGTTTATCGCATCCACGAAGTCGCAGGCGAAGTTGAACTTACGAGCGTATGCCGTGTTCTTGTTGAAGAATCTCGGGCTGTAGTTGAAGCCCACGCTCAGGTTCGGGGTAATCTTGTCGCCGGCGAGTTCCTTGAAGTACACGTCACGGAGCGATGCACCCAGGCGGAATTCACGCGTCAGCTGGTAGAGCACGCCGAAGTCGAGGCCAAACGAAATCGAGCTGAAGTCGAAGATGTTGTGGGTAGCGTCGTCATAGCGGTCCTCGAGGGTATCCTGCAGGGAGCCGTAGTTCAAGATGTCAATCGTAATGACTTCCACCTTGTGACGCTTTGCCGCCTTCGCACCGATACCGGCAGAAAGTTTATCAGTAAACCCGTAGGCGAAACCGCCCTGCACCACGCCGTCCACGTAGAACGTGTCAACACCGAGGAAGGGGAGGATAAGGCCGCCGTCTAGGTACGGGGCTACGCTACCGTCCACCCAGACTGCACCGCCGAACCCGTGAATGGCAAGTTCTGCGTCGAACTTGACCTTCATGGTGAGGTACTTGTGGTCGTAGGAGTTGATCTTGTGGATCAGCTCGGGGTGGCTAGAGAGTGTATCCATGAGGAGCGTGTTCTGGGCAATGCCTGTCGCCGCTGCCGCATCGCTAACGTTCTGGTAGAGTTTCTGCAAGTCCTTCGCCACGTTGTAGGTGGAGAAGTAGGTTTCGAACGGGCCTGCACCGCCTATGTTCAGTCGGGCGTCGCCGATGAAATTGCGCGGGTAGTAGCCCTGTTCGGGGCGCTTGTCGTAGTTACCGAGACGGTTAATCTGGCTCAAGCCTGCATAGTTATAATAGATAGCTTCCTTGTCGTCGACCACGGCCACGTGAGCGTTACCCATGGATTCGCCGCGGAGGGAGTGGTGGGTCGGGGCTTTTGCGGCAAAGACCGCCGTTGCCAGTCCGATGGAGAGAAGTGCTGCAAAAAGTTGCTTCATGATTAGTCCCTCCCTTCAAACCACTTGAGGAAACGTTCCTCGTTGTAGTTGTTCCAGCACCCGCCGATGTTTTCCTGACGCCACTTGAGGTTGTACTGGATGTTGTTCGGGTCGGTATCCTTTGCAGCGAGGCCCATTGCGTAATGGAGCTGGTCGCCAGAGGTACTCCATTTGAAGTCAATGACAAATGCGCCTATTCTATGTTCGCCCAGTGCGTCGCGGTCATTGGAATTGGCGGTGTAGAAAGCCCTCTCGAGTTCGTCGTTGGGTTCCCCGTTGCCGTCGATGTCTACGTTTTCATAGCCTTCGCCTGTCTTGATGGATGCCACCTGGCCCGGCTTGTGGTGCAGGAGGTCTGTCTCGTAGACCATGGCCTTGTTTGTACGCATGTCTTCGTCAACTAGGCCGTCACCATCGTTATCGTAGCCGTCAGTGATTTCTTCGTCAATGCAGCCATCGCCGTCCCTGTCGATCATATCGCCGACGCTCGTAAAGGCGAGGATGGCGTCTTCATTGTTCACCACGGCATCGCTTACTGTGACCAGGTAGCTTGCCATGGATTCGGTTGCAACCGTCAGGCCGCTATCGCTAAGGAGCCCGGCTTCGGGTACGTAGGTGCGGAGGACTTCGGTCGCAATGCTCGGGTCTGCCTTGATGGCGCCGCCGATGTCACCGAGGGTTTCGAAAAGCTCAACGGACTTTTCGCCAATGTCTTTCAGGGAACTCCAGTCGACGTCAATTGTACCGCCCGAGACGTTGAACAGCTTGGTCAGGTCCTGAGCGTTGCTCCTGAGCAGGAGTGCTGCCTTGGTGAGGTGGAGCACCGTGTAGCTTGCAGAAATTGTCTTGAACGTCACCTTGCCGTCGGTGCGACCCGTGGTATCTCTCTCAATAAACGGTTCGAGAACCTTCATCACGGAATCGATACCGGACTTGTAGTGTTCGGCGGTGGAATCGTCCATGCTCATGAATGCACTCTGGCCGTCCTTGCTGTTAGCGTACTTGAGCATTTCAAACACGTTCAGCTTCTGCTGGTTCAAGACGCTCTTTGCAAGCCCGTACCACGCTTCGGAGATGGTGGAGTCCACGGCGAGCGTGCGTTCGAAGAACGTCCTTGCAAGGGTGTATTCCGCATTGCGGAAATGGATGTAGCCCTCGTAGGTCAGCGCATCCGTATCATCCGAGTCGATGTTTGCCGATTCAGTGGGATTGAACAGGTTGCAGCCCACAAACCCTGCCGAGAGGGCTATGGCTGCGTACAGACAAAGTTTTTTCATACGTTTCATAGATCGGTTCCCCTAGGGAATTCAATACGTAAAAATTAACTTTCTTTGTTCGAAAAAAAATGGTGTGGTGTTTTTGGGTACCATTTTTTGGGGGTATTTTCGCTTTTTTTGGTAAAAAATTGCCAAAATGGGCTCCCAGTAGATATATTTGTGCTCAATGGAACTTTGTAGAGACTATTTGCCCACGCGTGCATACAAGATCGCCGAGATGCGGATGGGCTCCCTTTTGGGTACAGAAATCGACCGGCTCGATAAGGTCGCTGCAAAGTTAGGCCGGACGTACGCCATCGGTCCAGACAACTTAAAAGAGGAACTCCCGAACATTGTTGCCTTTGCCCGCGATTACTACAGGGCTTATGACCTTTACCTGAAGGCGGTTCTCCCGCAGCAGGAAAAGCCGATCCAGTGCAGGCCCGCATGCGGTAACTGCTGCCATCATTACCCGATGTCGGTAGAACCATTTGAACTGATTTGCCTGTACATGGAACTCCGGAACCGTGATGACTTTATATCGGTCATGGAAATGTGCCAGACCCGTTCCGACCTGTTTAATAGTTTGTTCGAGAAACGCCTAGAATCCATTGGACTGGAGGACGAGGCCGAGGACCACGCCTTGCATGACTACTTCGAACAGTGGCGCCCGTGCCCGTTTTCGGACAAGAAGGGCGACTGCGGCGTGTATGCATCGCGCCCGGTTTCGTGCCGTATGTACTTTAGCCAGACGGACCCGTGCTATTGTACGCCGGACCACCTGCAGACCGAAAGGAACGAAAGTTATATCGTCTACCTGCCCGATAACATCGAACAGTCGCTGGTGGACCTGTCGGAACACTATGCGGGGCTGGAACTCCCGGAAAGTTACTTCGGGGGACTTCTGTCCTTGAATGCCTATGAAGGAGTGCTCGGGTGATGGACGAGAACGGACAGCTCGACCTGTTCGGGCAGATGGACTTGTTCGGCGCTCCGGCTCCGGACATTGCCCCTGCGCCGCCTATCCGCAAGTCGAAGTGCTCCGCGAATGGGCTTGTGCATTTCAAGTATAGTTCTCGCATGAAGCGGAGCATCCGATGCAAGGCGAACTTCCTGTTCGGGCATCCGGAGGTGTTGCTCCCTGCATACATGGAGGCTCCCGAGTTTGCCGATGCGCGTGAACTTGCCGCCGAGTGGGCGGAACGTGCGATACGCCGCAAGACGCAGAAGAACAAGGCTATCATCAAGGACCTGGTGACGCGCTTCTGGGAAGCGGTGGACCAGATTCTTGTCGACAAGGGGAAGGCTCCGCTTGAAAGTTCGGGAAGGCTCCCGCCCATAAACCCGAAGGGGCGCTACTTCAACTTGGACCAGGTTCTCGAGGCCATCAACCATACGTATTTTGACGAGCAGCTCAAGTGCCGCATTACCTGGAGCAACCGAGTGGGTGGCTTGAGCTTTCATTCCCTGCGCAAGGACCCGATAACGGGCGAAGAGTTCCACCTGATTAGCATCAGCAAGGGCTACGATGCGGCGAACTGCCCGCTGTATGCGGTTGCGGGCGTGGTCTATCACGAATGCTTGCATATTGTAATCCCGATAGAAGAGAAGAACGGTCGGCGCGTGGTGCATGGAAGAGTTTTTAGGCAGCGCGAACGCCAGTATATTTATTATGACGAGTGGATCCGCTGGCACAAGGAAGTGCTCCCGAAAAACATCCGCGCGATGCACCGGCACAAGGAGTTGTAGGCTCTCTTTTTTCTATATTTGGCGGCGTAAAAAAACGGAATTCGCTATGAACGCAGAAATCGAGAAACGCCGCACCTTCGCCATTGTCAGCCACCCGGACGCGGGTAAGACCACCATCACCGAGAAGTTCCTGTGGTACGGGAACGTGATTCGCGAGGCGGGCCACGTGCGCGCGAAGGCGAATCGAAGTTACACCGTGAGTGACTGGATGAAGATCGAACAGCAGCGCGGTATTTCGGTTTCGAGTTCTGTTTTGAATTTCCCGTTCGAAGGTTGCATGTTCAACCTTGTCGATACCCCGGGGCACCAGGATTTCTGTGAAGACACCTACCGTGCCTTGACCGCCGTGGACGCAGCCCTCGTGCTTATCGATAGCGTGAACGGCGTGGAAAAGCAGACTATCAAGCTTATGGACGTGTGCCGCATGCGCCACACTCCGATTATCACGTTCATCAACAAAATGGACCTCGATGGCCGCCACGTGTTTGACCTGCTTGACCAGATTGAAAACATTCTGCACATCAAGACGGCTCCGTTTACCCTTCCGATTGGCGTGGGTAAGCTTTTCAAGGGCGTGTATTCCATCGCCGAGAATACGTTCCATACTTTCAACAAGGAAGAAGGCCATCAGGAAATCATCCAGATGGAAGGCCCGGACGATCCGCGCCTCGTGGAAATGTGCGGCGAGAACTGGGTGAACCAGTTCAAGGAAGAATACGAGATGGTCACTGGCGGTATGGACCCGTTTGATCACGAGAAGTTCCTGAAGGGCGAGATGTGCCCCGTGTTCTTCGGTTCTGCCGTGAACAATTTCGGTGTGCGTCAGCTCCTGAACGCTTTTGCCAAGCTTGCGCCGCCCCCGATGGTGCGCGAGACCGACAAGCGCCCGGTTAAGCCTGACGAAGACGCATTTAGCGCGTTTGTGTTCAAGATCCAGGCTAACATGGACCCCAAGCATCGTGACCGTACCGCCTTCCTGCGCATCTGCTCGGGTAGCTTTACCCGTGGCGAGAAGGTCTATCACGTTCGCACCGGCCGCGACATCCGCCTGGCCGCCCCGACGGCGTTCCTCGCTAAGGACAAGGAAGTCATCGATCACGCCTGGGCAGGCGACATCGTGGGCATTAACGACCCGGGACTCTTCCGTATCGGCGATACGCTGACTGACGGTGAAAAGATCAACTTCACCGGCATCCCGGACTTTGCTCCGGAACACTTTGCCCGCGTGACGCTCCTGAACCCGCTCAAGAGCAAACAGATGGCGAAGGGCCTTGCCGAACTTTCCGAAGAAGGTGCAACTCAGCTTTACGAACCTCTCAAGTCGGCCATTCCGGTGATTGGCGTGGTGGGTGAGTTGCAGTTCGACGTGCTCAAGTTCCGCCTGCAGAGTGAATACGGTGCCGATGTTTCGCTGGATCGTGTTCCCGCTCATGGAATCCGCTGGGTTTCTGGCCCCGAGAAGGACATGGGCAAGTTCGCCGAGGAATACGCGATGGACTGCATGATGGACAAGGAACGTAATCTTGTGTGCCTCTTCCCGAATGAGTACCGCCTGAACCTCGCGATGAAAAACTACGAGAACCTGAAGTTCGCAGAGACTTCGCAAGGGTAGTGCCTACGGCACAGTTCTGAGTTCCTAGTAACGCGCCCTATGGGCTAGTTACTAGCGTTGATTTTTTTTTACATCTATCGCTGCGGATTTATCCATGAGATTCTAGTAACTATTAACTAGTAACTAGTAACTTTTATATATTTCCACCAAAATGTGGGCGGACTACGCCTGCCGGACTATTTGTTTCAACTAAAAGGAATAACATGAAACGTATCTCTATCGTCGCTATGGCAATTCTTGCCGCAAGTCTCGTCGCCTGCAACCAGGCCTCTGCCGGTGGTTCTTTCAACCAGCAGGCCCGCATCGATTCCCTCGAGAAGAAGGTTGCCGAGATGGAATCTAACATGGAAGTGGTCGCCTTTATCCTCGAGAAGGCCACTGGCAAGTCTCTTGAAGATGCCAAGAAGGAAATGGAAGAGGCCAACAAGGTCTGGGACATTCCTGACGAAGATAGCCCGGTTTTCGGCAACACCAAGAACCCGAAGCTCACGATTGTTGAATTCACCGAATTCCAGTGCCCGCATTGCTCCCGCATTGCTCCTGTGATGCAGGACCTCAACAAGAAGTACCCGGACCAGATCAAGTTCGTGTACAAGCACTTCCCGCTCAGCTTCCACAGCAAC
>JAGAAW010000022.1 GCA_017615055.1 Fibrobacter sp. | reverse complement strand
GCAAGTTTCAAGGCCGAAGACAACGTGATTGCGGGTAACGTCATCGGTTACGGCGGAACCTCGGGCAAGATCTTCATCAACGGTCTCGCTGGCGAACGTTTCGGTATCCGTAACTCGGGTATGCTCCTGGTGAGCGAAGGCGTGGGTGACCACGGCTGTGAATACATGACTGGCGGTAGGGTAGTGGTGCTCGGCCGCGTGGGCGTGAACTTCGCCGCAGGTATGACGGGTGGCTTTGCCTACGTGTACGACGAAACGGGTCACTTTGACCTGAGCTGCAACGTAGATTCTGCCGACCTTGAAAGCGTGCTTCCGGGTACCGAGAGCGAAAGCGAATTGCTCGATATCATCAACCAGCACGTTCAGGCGACGGGTAGCGAGAAGGGCAAGCGCATTCTCGAGAACTGGAACAGCGAACGTCCGAAGTTCGTGAAGATATTCCCGGTGGATTACAGGAACGCTCTTTTGAAGGCCCAAAAGGCATAGGGATTTGAGGTTAATATGCAGGAAATCAACCGAATCGCAGACATCTACCGCCCTGTCGAAGAGCGTGTCAAGGACAACAACGAAGTCGAGCGCAAGCTCACCTCGATCGAGGTCATCAATCAGGCGGAACGCTGCCACACATGCGGAATCCCGTTCTGCCATGGTGCGGGTTGCCCCCTCGGTAACCTCGTTCCCGAATTCAATGCGGCGGTTGCCGTGGGGAATGCGGAACGCGCTTACGATATCATCAGCAAGACGGCGTTCTTCCCGGAGTTCACGGGCCGCGTTTGCCCGGCGCTTTGCGAATCCGCCTGTACCGGCAACGTGCATAACGACCCGGTGATGGTGCGCCAGATTGAGAAGTTCATCATCGAGACCGCCTTCGAGGAAGGTCGCGTGGTGCTCCCGACAGCAGAACCCAACGGCAAGTCTGCCGCAGTCATCGGTTCTGGCCCCTCGGGCTTGTTCGCTGCCGAGGCATTGCGCCGCAAGGGCTATGCCGTCACGGTTTTTGAGAAGCAACCGAAGGCGGGTGGCCTGCTGCGCTACGGTATCCCGAACTGGAAACTCGACAAGTCCATTATTGACCGTCGCATCGCCCTGCTCGAAGCCGCCGGAATCAAGTTTGTCTACAATACCGAAATCGGCAAGGACGTTGCCGCGGAATACATCCACAAGAATTTTGACGAAGTATTCCTCGCCATCGGTACGCCGAACGCGCGTGACCTGAAAATCCCGGGCCGCGAAGCCGAAGGAATCTTCCTCGCTCTCGACTTCTTGCACGGAGCCGAAATGCCGGGTGAAGCCAATCCCGAAAAGTTCAGCGCGAAGGGCCGCAAGGTCCTGGTGATTGGCGGTGGCGATACGGGTAACGACTGCGTGGGTAAAGCCATCCGTGAAGGATGCGAAAGCGTGCTCCAGGTGGAATTCATGCCCAAGCCCCCTGAGGAACGTTCCCCGTCTACGCCGTGGCCGGATTGGCCGTACATGCTGCGCACGAGTTATGCCCAGCACGAAGGTGGCGAGCGTCGCTGGAATGTTTCTTCCAAGCAGTTCATTGTTAAAGACGGTCGCGTGGCTGGCGTGGAAGCGGTTCGCGTGGAATGGGAAATGTCCCCGCAGGGTCGCCCGCTCAAGCCGAACGAAGTCCCGAATTCTACCGAGGTCATCGATACCGACCTGGTGGTGCTCGCCATGGGATTCACCGGCGTGCCTGCTGAAGGCATCGTGAATGATCTTGGCTTGCAACTCACTCCGCGTACGGCGATTATCGAAGATCCTGCCCGCCATATTCATGCGGTGGGCGACTGCGCAAACGGTGCCTCCCTTGTGGTACGTGCCATGGCCGATGCAAAGGCGAAAGTCGCGGCACTCAAGTGACAGTTGGTTCTTTTTTGAATTAAACTGCGCGCGGAATTATGTTCGGATTCTACCGGTTCGCATGCGTTTCTCCTGTATTGAAGGTAGCGGACACTGCCTTCAATACGGATGAAATTATCAGGAGCGCGAAAATTGCCGTCTCTAACGGGGCGGCTCTTGTCGTTTTTCCGGAACTCTGCATTACGGGCTATACCTGCAGCGACTTGTTCCACCAGGAACTGCTTTTGCAGAATAGTTCCCGCAGTTTGCTGAAAATTGCTTCGGCTTTAGAAAATAGCGATGCCGTGATTGCGGTGGGCCTGCCTCTCCGGATTTTTGGTCGCCTGTATAACTGCGCGGCATTCGTGCAGCGTGGAAAAGTAATTGCGGTGACTCCCAAGATACACTTGCCAAACCAGCGCGAGTTCTACGAGAAACGCCATTTCTCTAGCGGGCGCGATTTGTTGCGCGGTACTTTGGCAGGGAATGCCGCGTGCAATATTAATGCCGCGGGTGCCGTGATGTGCGCAATCGAAGGCATGGGCGAAGTACCTGTCACGAACTTCATTACTGTGAAGGGCTGCGCATCTTGTAATTCGGGTTCCGAGGTTCGCGTGGGCGTGGAACTTTGCGAAGACTTGTGGACTCCTGCGCCGCCTAGCGGGGAACTTGCTCTTGCGGGTGCGAACGTCATCGTGAATCTCTCCGCGAGTGACGCGCTGGTGGGCAAGCGCGATTACCGCAGGAATTTGGTGATGAACCAGTCGGCGCGTTGCATGGCGGCCTACGTGTATGCCTCGGCCGGAGTGCATGAATCTACAACGGACATGGTCTTCAGTGGACACCTGATGATTGCAGAAAACGGGAGTATGCTTGCCGAAAGCAGGCCGTTCTCGCGGGAAACCGAAATCGTCTATGCCGATGTGGACGTGGAACGACTGAATATGCAGCGCCTGAGCGAAGGCTCGTTCCAGGATTTTGACAGCCGTGCCATCATCGCGCGGGCGGCAACACTTGATGGCCTGCGTGCTTGTGATGCGCTCCAGTACCGCTTTGTGTCACCGACGCCTTTTGTACCGGGGAACATCGAGACCCGCGATACGTCTTGTACCGAGATTTTCAACATACAGTGTGCGGGGCTTGCCAAGCGTTTCGAAGCGACCCGTAGCAAGCGGACTGTGATTGGTCTGAGCGGCGGCCTCGATTCTACGTTGGCACTTCTTGTAGTTGCGGAAACGTTCAAGTTGCTGAACCGCCCGGCTTCTGGAATTCTTGCGCTCACGATGCCCGGATTCGGTACGACCAACCGTACCAAGAACAATGCGGTTGAACTTGCGAAACTCTTGGGCGTGGAACTCCGTACTGTTGATATCCAGAAGGCATGCCTCCAGCATTTCGCCGACATCGGGCACGACCCGCAGAAACTTGACGTGACTTACGAGAACGTGCAGGCCCGCGAGCGCACGCAGATTCTGATGGATATCGCGAACAGCGAAGGCGGAATCGTCATCGGCACCGGCGATTTATCTGAAATTGCGCTTGGCTGGAGTACCTACAATGCCGATCACATGTCCATGTATGCGGTGAACTGCGACATTCCCAAGACACTCGTGCGGCACATCGTGAGTTGGTATGCGGATAGGTCCGCGCATTCTGAAGTCGGCGAAAACGGTGCAGAATCTATCCCGAATAAGAATGGCGCAGCACTTGCCACCGTTCTCCGGGACATCCTCGACACGCCCGTATCTCCGGAACTTTTGCCCGCCGATTCGAGTGGCCAGATTGCCCAAAAGACGGAAAGCATTCTCGGCGCCTACGAGATACACGACTTTTTCCTGTACCATTTTGCGAAATACGGCGCCACTCCTGAAAAACTCCGCTACCTCGCGAAATACGCCTTCAAGGGCCAGCATTCCGACGAGGAAATCGACAAGGCACTCGCCGTCTTTATCAAGCGATTCTTTACGCAGCAATTCAAGCGCAGTTGCATTCCCGACGGTCCGAAGGTCGGTACCATCTCTCTCTCTCCCCGTGCTGACTGGCGCATGCCCAGCGATTCAAGTTTTAACGACTGGATGAACTAGGCGTGCTTGCCTTCGACAAGTTCGGTGGCGAGTTTCTTCATACCCGGGAAATCCCACTTGCCGCTACCCAGTTTCGGAATGCTATCCACGCTGAATACGGAGCCGGGCAGCATCAGGGGCGGTATGCCGGACTTGCGCAACTTGCGGGCAATATCTTCCGGGTCTGCCGCTTCCTTCACGAGCAGCACGATGCGTTCGCCCTTTGAGGAATCGGGAACTGCTGTGACGGCGAATTCCATACCGTCAAGAATCTTCGTTTCGCCAATGCGGAGTTCGACTGCGGTAAGCGAGATCATTTCTCCTCCGAGTTTCGCGAAGCGGCTGTATCGCCCGAGAATCTGGACAAACCCTTCCTCGGTAATCACGCACTTGTCGCCAGTCTTGTACCAACGCCTACCTTCGGCATTAAAGACAACGTTGTTTGTCTTTTCTTCATCCTTCAGGTAGCCTTTCATCACCTGCGGGCCGGTAACGGCGAGCATGCCTTCGGCGCCTTGTGGCAAGAACTCGTTTGTCTCGGGATCGATGATGGCAGTTACGGTTCCGGGAGGCGGAAGCCCGATGCTAGAAGGATCGCAGCACTTTTCCATGGTGAGGAAGTCGTCTAGGAGCACGTTGGGCGCGTTTATCGTTGCGAGCGGAGTAAGTTCCGTACAGCCGTAGCCTTCGTAGATGTCCTTGCCGAACTTGAGCTTGAATGCCTCGCGCATTTCGGGGCGCAACTTTTCGGCACCCGCGATAATGTAGCGGAGCGTATCAAGGCACATCGGGTGAACCCAGCGGTTTATCGCAATCGCGCGCAGGAACGTGGGGGTGCCCATGAGGATGGTCGTTTTGTACTGGGCGCACACGCGGGCGAGTGTCTTGATGTCGGTGGGGTCGGGGCAGAGCACCATGGGCACGCCGTCAAGGAGGGGCAGGATAAACGTGAGCGTAAATCCGAACGAATGGAACAGCGGGAGCAGTGCCGTCATCACGTCGGTACGGCGCAACTTGATGACGTTATCGCCTTGGAGTGCGTTCGAGATGACGTTCTTGTGCGTGAGTTCTACGCCCTTGGGTGTGCCTTCCGAGCCTGAACTGAAGAGGATTACGGCATCGTCATTCAACTTTGCAGATGTGAACCAGAGTGGTCTTAAAATGCTCTTGGGGCATGTACGGATAATGAATGCCGAGACGAACCTTCCGAGCGTGGAGAGTTTCTTTTCTTCGTCATCGAGGTAGACAATCTTGTATTTTTCTGCAATGTGGGCAAAGTCTGCGTTCCTACCGCATAGTTTGTCCAAGAATGCGTGCGTGGTGACGACGGTAGAAACTTCTGCCTTCTCGATGCAGCCGAGAATCGTATCGACGGGGGCGGAATAGTTCAGGTTGACGCTCGTCTTGCCCGTGCCGAGAATCGAGACGATTCCGAGTGCGGCGTCGCGGCTTGTCGGGAGCATGAACCCGACGTTCTTCTCGTTTTTCGCGATAGACTTGATGGACCTGCCGAAGTGATGGCAGAGGCGGATCATGTCGTAGCCGTTCACGTGGTTGCCGGCAGGGTCGATGAGTATCGGGCGACTGCGGCGCTTGCGCATTGCCTTGAACCAGAGCGGAATGATGGATTCGGAACGGTCCATCGCAAGGTTCCAGATATCTGTGGCGAGGAACTGCAGGTCGTTACGGATTTCCTTTTCGGAAGCGCTCGTGGGGAGTGGCTTGGAGAACCCTACGCTGATGACACGGTTGAATGTCTGCGGGCGCATCACGCATTCCGATGCGTGGCTGTAGCGGCTACCCCAGAGGCCCTGGATGTAGAACGGGATAATCTGTGCTTCCGTATTCTCGATGGCCTTGCTGTAGTCGAGCGAGAACTTCGAGACGAACGGTGTCTTGGAGACTTCGCATTCGGGGAAGATGACCACGGCTTCGCCGTTCAGGAGCGCCTTGTGGATTTGCTCCATGGCGGCACTCGGGTCGCGGCGGTTGATGTCGATGACGAATTTCCCGTGCAAGAACCAGCGCTGGTACCAGTCGGCAAACGTGTTACGGTTACTTGCGATGCGGAGCGGTCGTGGCGAAGACATCTGGAGCACGGCCCAGTCGATAAAACTAAAGTGCGGGCCAACCAAAAGGACGGGGCCCGTTTCGGGAATGTTCTCGACGCCCTTCACGATAAAGCGGTAACGGAAAACGAAGGCGAACGCGAAGCGCAGCGATGCGCGCAGGAGCGTCATGGGAGTCTGCTTCAGGTTCATGATAAAGCAGAGCGCGAGGATTACCGCGAGAATCATGAAGCAGTAGTCCATCGTGATGGGCGTGAAAATCAGGAGCAACGTCTGCCCGCCCATGATAAGCACGAGGAATGCCATCTGGATCATGTTCGCGACGGCGTGTATGCGGCCTGCGGTATCGGGGCGTGTGTAACTCTGCAGTACGGTGCGCAAGATGACAAATCCGGCGCCGGTACTGAATCCGATGATGCCGTAGAGTGCTGCCTGCAGCCAGTCGTTATGCACGAACGGGAGCGTGAACATCGTGATGGCGGATGCCGCCGCGGCAAACGGGATAAGGCCTGTCTCGACAAAGCCCTTGGATGCCCAACTTGCGGAGAGCGCACCGACAAAGTAACCGGCGGCTACGATAAACATCGATACGGGAATGACCGTCGTGTTGAGCATGTCGGTCATGTTCTGGATAAGGATGAGGAATATCTGCGTTACGCCCCAGAAGGCGCTGAGCCCGAGGATGGAAAGGCGCACGATCGGGTGGCTCCAGGTGGCGGAGAAGTTGCGCATGGGGGAGCGCATCTTGAGTTCGGTGTGTGTCTCGCCGACACGAATGAAGAATGCGGCAAGCGTAGAGACTGCGCTCAAGCCCAGGTAAATCCAGAGCGTAAGGTCGATACTAACAGGGGAATCCGGGCGGCCCGAAAGGCCCATCGCGAAGAATGCGGCCGCTGCGGTTCCAAGGACAGAGAGCGCCATGTACCACGAGTTTATCTTCACGAGGTCTTCGTTCTTGACGATTTCCTTCATGATTCCGAGTTTCGCCGGAGTGAGCACGGCGAGGAACACGCCGTAGAGGCCCAGCAGGCCGTAAGCCACCCATTCCGCACCCGCGACGTAGCACACGACAATCGCGATGACGGAGGCGAGCATGCCTACGGACGACCATGCCATCACGCGACCCTTGTGGAAGTGCCCCGCAAAGTAACTTGCGGCGGGCATCATGAAAATGCTCGGGGCAAAGATGGCAACCTGCAGGAGCATGCTGCGCCACCAGAAGGCGGAACCTTCGAACGAGAACGAAAGCCAACGCTGGAAGTGGACGAAAAGGCCCATCTGCACGAAGATGCTACAAAAGACGAATAGCAGGAACAGCAGGGCGCTCGGGTACTTGCTCAGTTTCATAAAACCTCAAAAGATATTCAAAGTTAGTATTATGGCTTTTTTTATCCACTAGGGGTAAAGTTTGTAAATAACTTACTTTTTACTCACGCGACGGTTGACGCGTTTATTGTAACCGAGTGTATTCATATAAACGCAAATTTTTTTAAATTTTCTTACCCGAAAACGGATTAAAGGTAACCGATGAGCGAAGACATTCTGGCAAAAATCGTGCGCATGCGCCGTGAAGATATCGAGCGGCTGGGCTTGAATTTCGGAATCGAGATTCCGGAAAAGCGCCGTCGCGGGCACATCGAGTTCCTTGGAACTCCGGGTGCCATTCTCGAAGTCAAGCGTGCATCGCCATCGAAGGGCGACATCGCTCCGGACCTTGACCCGGTGGGGCTCGCTGGCACGTATGCGGATGCGCATGCGCAGGCGGTCTCGGTGCTTACCGAAGGCAACTTTTTCAAGGGCTCGCTCCGCGACCTGATTGCCGTTGCCGATTCCATGGAAGAGCGCGTAAAGAAGGGCCTGCATGCCTGTGCTGTTCTCCGCAAGGATTTCCTCCTGTTCGAAGATGAGATTGATATCGCGTACCGTTGCGGTGCCGATGCTGTGCTCCTGATTGCGCGTATCCTTGATGACGAACAACTTATTAGGATGGCAAAACGTGCGGAGCATTTTGACATGCAGGCGTTTGTCGAAGTGCGCGAGGCCGATGACTTGCGCAAGTTGAAGGCGGTGACGGATGCCCTCGGGGCCGCTGCCGCAAAGACAATTGTCGCGGGCGTGAACTCGCGCGACCTTGCCACGTTCCATACGGACCCGCTTGTTCCGGCGACTGTCCGCAACAGGTTGCCTGCGAAGGCGGTGTTTGAGTCGGGTATCCACAGCGCGGCCGATGCCGCGTATGCAAGGAGCCTCGGGTTTACGGGAATCCTCGTGGGTGAGGCGGTCGCGAAGAATCCGCCGCTCGCGAAGGAAGTCGTGGGCTCGTTTGAAGCGGGTCGTGAAAATGCGCGCGGCAAGTTCTGGAAAAAATTTGCAGAACGTCGCGATGCCAAGCGCGAAGCCTGCGCAACTGCGAGCCCGAGTAATGCGCGCTGCCCTCTGGTAAAGATTTGTGGCATTACCCGCGAAGAAGACGGCATGCTCGCTGCCGAACTCGGTGCCGATATGCTCGGGTTTGTTTTCAGTACCACCAAGCGCCTCACGACCGAGGAATTCGTGCGCGGTTTCGCTGCGAAAATTCGCTTGTGTCATCCTGAGCGTAGTGTTAATGGAGTCGAAGGATCTCCTCTCCTCGTGGGTGTTATTACCGACCCGGAATCGGTTGAAGGCAAGACCGCCATCAAGCTAGCACAGGAAGGCGTCCTGGATGCGGTTCAGTTCCATGGTGTCGCGACACCGGGTGCATGCCTTGGCTCGCAGGGGTTGGACGGCGCGAAAGAAACGACAAGCGACTTCGCGTGTTACGCTGCTGCCCGCGTGGGCGAAGCATCTGACTTCAATTACGTCACTGCCCTCCGCACCCACGGCGAACCCCGCATATTGCTCGACGCGAAGGTAGAGGGAATCCCCGGCGGAACCGGCAAGACCATTCCCGAAAGCCTGCTGCGCGAAAAGGCGGGCGACCTGCCGCTCTGGCTTGCGGGCGGTATAAATCCCGAAAATGTCTTTACAATTTGTGAAAAATTCCACCCCGAACTGATTGATGTTTCCAGCGGTGTGGAAGACGCTCCCGGCATCAAAAATGCTGAAAAATTGCGCAAATTGTTCGAAATTCTGCAAAAATAGCCATTTTTAACTAAACATATTTTTACAGAAATATGCTTGTAACCTATTGACAGGCAAAGGATTAGTATATATATTGAATTTCATAAAGATGAAATGGGCAATCCGCTTCGGCCGCTCGCGGCGAAGTTCCCGGGAAAGGGATTCAGGACTTGCCTTTTCATCAAGTGTTTAACAGAAGGCCCTTTCGAGGGCCTTCATTTTTTTTCAAAAAATTTTGGGCGACCCCTTGCCAACATATGATTCGGTTCCTAATTTTGGCGACATGAAGATGAATTCTGCAATCCGTTTCAACCGTTGGTGGTGGGGCTCTAGAACATAGAGTCCGGTTTTGCCGTTTTCATCAAGTGTTTTGTAAAAGGCTTTCGGACTCACCGAAGGCCTTTAATTTTTACCCCGAGAACCTTTAACCCTTAACGACTAACGACCATGATCACTTCTAACAACGGTTTCTTTGACAAGTTCGGCGGCAAGTACGTTGCCGAAATCATCCGCCGCCCGCTCGACGACCTGGAAGCGGCATTCAACAAGTACATCCACGATCCGGAATTTCTCGAGGAACTGCGCATTATCCAGCGCGACTACATTGGCCGTGAGACTCCGCTGTACTTTGCCCCGACGGCGACCGAACTTCTGGGCGGTGCGCAGATCTACATCAAGTTGGAAGGCCTTGCCAACACGGGGGCACACAAGATCAATAACGCTATCGGTCAGTGCTTGCTCGCTAAGAAGATGGGCAAGACCCGCATTATCGCGGAGACGGGTGCCGGCCAGCACGGGCTCGCTACTGCCGCCGCTTGCGCGAAACTCGGCCTTGAATGCGTTGTGTACATGGGCGAGGTTGACGTGCGTCGTCAGCAGCCGAATGTTGCAACCATGGAAATGTACGGCGCGAAGGTTGTTCCGGTTACGAGCGGTAGCCGCACTCTGAAGGATGCCGTGAATGAGGCGATGCGCGACTGGGCTACGAATTTCAAGAACACCCACTACGTGCTCGGTTCCGCTCTTGGCCCGGCTCCGTTCCCGGATATCGTTCGCACGTTCCAGTCCATCATCGGCGAAGAAGTCAAGCGCCAGGCTGCTGAACGCAACATCGATATTGCCGCGATTGTTGCCTGCGTGGGTGGCGGAAGCAATTCTATTGGCGTGTTCACTCCGTTTATCGAAGATAAGAACGTGCGCCTCGTGGGTGCGGAAGCCGGTGGCGTTGGCCCGAACGTTGGCGAGAACGCTTCCCGCATGACGGGTAATGCAAGCCGCGAAGGCATTGTGCAGGGTTACAAGAGCCGCTTCCTCATTGATGAAGACGGACAGTCGCTGCCGACCCGCTCCATTTCGGCTGGTCTCGACTACATGGGAATTGGTCCGCAGCTCGCTGCCCTCGGTGAATCGGGTCGCGTGGAATTCACGAGCATCCTCGACAAGGAAGCCCTCGAAGCGGTGAAGTTCTTTGCAAGGAACGAAGGCATCCTCTTTGCGCTCGAAAGTGCGCACGCCGGTGCCGCCGCCATGAAGATTGCGAAGGAACTCCCGAAGGATAAGGCGCTCGTTATCAACATGAGTGGCCGCGGCGACAAGGACATCTTTATCACGAGTCCGGTGTTCCGCCCCGAAAAGTGGAAGGAATTCCTGAAGGCGGAACTCAAGCGCCTCGAAAACAACGAAGACATCCACGACGCAGAGATAATGAATAAGTAAAGGGTAGAAAGATTATGATCAAGTTAATGTCTCATCTCATTGCCGGATTCCCGGACGCAGAAACTTCTATCGCTATTGCCGATGCCCTCGTGAAGGGTGGCGCAAACATTCTTGAAATCCAGCTCGCCTTCAGTGACCCGAGCGCCGACGGTCCCGCTATCCAGACGGCCTCTACCGTCGCTCTGGACAAGGGCTACTCCACCAGGCAGGGGCTTGAAGTCGTGAAGAAGATTCACGAACGCCACCCCGAAACGCCGATTTACATCATGACTTACGGCTCGCTTGCATTTACGCCGGGTATAGACAACTTTGTACGTATGTGCAAGGACGCGGGCGTTTCTGCCTGCATCATTCCGGACCTGCCGTTCGATTGCGACGAGGGCCTCACCGAAGCCTGCAAGAAGTATGGTCTCGAAAACATCCCTGTGGCAGCCCCCTCCATGACGAAGGAACGCCTCGAAACGATGGCGTCTAAGGGTTTCAAGTACATCTATGCGGCACTCCGCGCAGGCACTACCGGGAGCGAGACCGTCATTGACCAGGCGACTCTCGACTTCATCGATACCGTCGCCAAGGGCGGCGCGAAGGTATTGGGCGGTTTCGGTATCCGTAACGGCGAACAGTCCAAAGTGCTGTGCAAGCACGTGCATGCCGTTGTCGCGGGTTCCGTGTTTGTGAACATCGTGCTCGCCAACGAGGATTCCGCAGAAGGTCGCAAGAAGGCTATCGCCGAAATCGAAGCCAAGGCAAAAGAACTTACCCAAATCTAGGGAACAAAATTTTTAAACAAGAGGATCAACATGACAACCGCAACAAAACACATTACGGAAAGTCCAAATTACGAACCGCGTACCGATAGCATCTACGTGGCGCTCCCCGGTGAACGTTACACCCCGTTTTCGCTCGGCAAAAAGCTCGGTGCGAAGGCAATCTTTGAATCGGCTTCGTTTGCCCATGGCCGCAGCCGCTACTCTACCTTGATGGTGGACGAAGGCTTCCGTCTGCGCCAGAACGAGAAGGACGTGAGCATCGTCATCGACGGCAAGGAAAGTGTGTTCCTCAAGGAAGGCGAAGGCGACATTCTCGACGCCCTCACG